>JAFVWD010000271.1 GCA_017501865.1 Clostridia bacterium
ATTTCGGTAATAAGTGTGCCAAAATTATATATTAAATTGTAAATAGGCTTAAAAAACATAATTTCACCTCATTACAGAGTAAGATTATAACACAGAATTACGGTTTTAACAAGTGCGAAAGAGTGTTAAGAATTATTAAATTTGTGTTAACTATTGTTTCTTTAGGGAAAATGTGTTAAAATAGAGTGAAAAATTATGAAATCGAGCGATTTTTAATGTTGAATGAGAATAAAAAATATTACAGAACTTATGCTTCAGTAGATTTAAGCGCTATTGAAAACAACATAAAAGAATTAAAGAAAAAATTAAAAAAAGGTGTGCTGACACTTGCAACCGTAAAGGCAGATGCTTACGGGCACGGGGCTGTCGGTGTAGCGGTTCATATTCAGAATATGGTCGATTACTTCGGCATTGCAGAGCTCGGAGAGGCAGTTGAGCTTCGTGAAGCAGGGGTTGAAAAGCCGATTTTGGTTCTTTCTTATACATCACCATATCAATACGAAACACTCATTCAGAACGAATTGACTCAGACTATTTTTAATTACGATGATGCCGTAGCACTTTCAGAGGTTGCTGTGAAGCTTAACAAAATAGCAAGAGTTCACATAGCAATTGATACAGGAATGTCAAGAATAGGTTTTTTCTGTAATGATGAAAGTGTCGAGATTGTAAAACGCATTAACGATTTACCAAATATTTATATAGAGGGTATTTTCAGTCACTACGCGTGTGCCGATTGCCCCGACAAAACAATTACACAAAAGCAAACAGAGCTTTTTAAGGCTTTTAATGAAAAATTGCTTGCACGCGGTATTAAAATACCTATTAAGCATATATGTAACAGCGCGGGCTCGCTTACTTTAGATGAGCAGTTCGATATGGTTCGTTTAGGACTTGTTATGTACGGGCTTTATCCTGATGAATGTGTAAACGACGGAAGTGTTAATTTAAAGCCTGCAATGAAAATTGTCAGTCACGTTATACACGTGAAAGAAGTTCCTGCGGGTAGCGGTGTAAGCTACGGTCATACATTTCATTCAGAAAGACCCACAAAAATTGCGACTGTGTGCATTGGCTATGCAGACGGGTACTCAAGACTGTTTTCAAATAAAGGTAAGGTGCTTATAAACGGTGAAGAGGCTAAGGTTATAGGCAGAGTTTGTATGGACCAGCTTATGGTAGATGTTACCGATTTGAAAAGTGTCAATGTCGGTGACGAAGTAGTTATTTTAGGCAGAGACGGAGAAAAGTGCATTACGGCTGAGGAATTGGCAGAGCTCACGGGCACTATAAATTATGAAATAATTTGTCAGTTTCAGAAGAGAGTGACAATAGTTCAACATAGGTAAGGTAATTATTATGAGTTATTTTAAGCTTTTAGCGCAAAACCTCAAAGAGCATAAAGAGAATTATGTTCAGGTTTTAAGACTTTCAATTGCAGATTTAAAAAAGACGTATCACGGAGCTGCCCTCGGTTGGTTCTGGGCGGTAGTAAAGCCGGTGGTTTCAATTTTCGTTTATTGGTTTGCAATTGAGGTTGGTTTAAGAAAAGGCGGAGATGTCGAGGGTTTTCCGTTTGTACTCTGGCTTATTGCAGGTATGGTTCCGTGGTTTTATATGACAGAGCTCATAACAGGCGGTACAGACTGCATAAGAAAATACAGCTACCTTGTTACTAAAATGAAATATCCCATTATGACAATTCCGACATTTACAAATCTTTCAAAATTAATAGTTAACCTTGTTCTCATAATTGTCGTAATTGCGTTGTTCTGGGTTTGCGGTTATCCGCCGTCAATCTATCTTTTACAGTTACCGGTTTACATTTTTATGATGTTTATGTTCTTTAATGCCTGGGGCTTGTTCGCAGGTCTTGTTTCTGCAATAGGTAAGGATTTTTCAAACCTTGTAAAGTCCTTTGTAACTGCAGTTTTCTGGCTTTCAGGTGTTTTGTGGAATATAGAGAATGTAGCGAACATTAAGTTTTTCAAAATATTTTTCTTGTTTAATCCCGTTACATATTTCTGTTACGGGTTCAGAAATTGCTTTATTTATAAAAAATGGTTTTTTGAAGAGCCTGTTGAATTGTGCTGTTTCTTAGGAATGTATGTAGTTCTGGCATTTCTTTCTCTCTGGGCTTATAAAAAACTCAGAAAAGAAATTCCCGATGTTCTTTAAGTCAGAGTTAAAGCCGTTATTGATGGTAGTTTCGGGTCAGGCGGGTGTAAGGCTACACTCCATATTTTAGAAAGGTTGCACTTTTGGTGTTTTATGTATGAAAGAAGAAGTAGTAATTAGTTTTCATGAGGTTTGCAAGGAATATAAATTATATTCAAGCAACCGTGCAAGACTTTTAGGTATATTTACAAAAAGAGTTCCCTACAAAAAGAAAAAAGCGGTAGATAATGTAAGCTTTACAATCAACCGTGGTGAATCAGTTGCTTTGTTCGGGAAAAACGGCGCAGGTAAATCTACAATTCTGAAAATGATAACGGGAGTTACATTCCCGACATCAGGTGAAATAAAGGTAGAGGGCAGAGTAAGTGCTCTTCTGGAGCTTACAAGTGGTTTCGACCAGGAGTTTTCAGGCAGAGAAAATATATACCTTAAAGGGCATATTCTGGGGCTTAAAGACAGTGAAATTAAAGCACTCGAAAGCACCATAATAGAATTTTCTGAGCTTGAAGATTATATAGACCAGCCTGTAAGAACATATTCGAGCGGTATGAAGTCCCGTCTTGGCTTTGCAATAAATGTAAACATAAGACCTGAAATTCTTATTGTCGATGAAGCTTTGAGTGTAGGCGATGCCGCATTTAAAAACAAATGTAAAGAAAAAATTAACGACATTATAAATAACGACAATGTTACACTTCTTTTTGTTACTCACCAGACTGCCGTTGCAGAAGAATTCTGTAAGCGCGGAATTGTTATGAAGAATGGTAAATTAGTCTTTGACGGTGGTGTGTCAGATGCTTCAAAAAAATATGATGAGCTTTATAAAAAGAAAAAGAAGAAATAGAAAAAAATAATAGTGTATAAAAAGTGGCTATGAAAAACCTGATGTTTTTTATAGCCACTCTTTTTGTTATATCAGAAATTAAAATGAAATGTATTCTTTTACTTGATTTAACCTGTGAAACATCTTATAATTGTACAAAGGGTTGGTGCTTTTATGAATACATATTTAAATGAAATAATATCTGAATCTCATAGTATTAGTGATAACGGTTCAGATTGTAAAATTCCTTCAGGCGCCTGGTGCGGTAACGGTGACCTGGGTGTTGTTTTTGATACTACTGACAAAGACCTCGTAATTCATATTTCAAAATGTGATTTCTGGAAATTTGCCCGCGGTGCACATAACGATGGCGGAATTAAAAGTGTGGGCGATTTAAAAATAAGCAATCTTGATTTGTCACGGTATAATATAAAACAATATTATGACAGGGGGATGCTTGAATTTAAATGTGGCAACACGGAAATAGAGTTTTTTGTTGGTTGCAGTAACATAATATGCTTTGAAATTAAAAGCAAGGAAGCTAAAGAAAAAACTTGTGTAAATATAAATATTCCCGATACCTGTAACTCAGAAAACGGTAGCTTCATTGAAAATGAAGTGAAATGCTTTACACGTAAGTTCAGCGGTGAAGCTTTAGACAGAGAAACTGTAGCAGTTGTCTGTCTGAAAGAAATTTCAACAACTGTCAGAGACGGCTTCAGAGTTGCACGGTATTGTATCTCGGTTGTTACTAATTTTGATTATGATAACTACACCGGTAAGGGTGTAGCTATGGTTCTTGATTGTGATTATGAAAAGGCTAAGGCAGAAACTCAGAAAAAATGGACTGAATTTTTCTCAGCATCAAAAGTAACACTTGAAGATAAGGAAATAGAAAAATTCTATAACTCAAGCCTCTATCTTCTTGCGGGG
>JAFVWD010000272.1 GCA_017501865.1 Clostridia bacterium
CGGTAAGTTAAACGAAGCCTTCGGTACAGGTACAGCAGCTGTTATTTCACCAATCGGCGAGTTCTTTGACGAAGGCGAAAAGCTTGTTGTTAATAATAACGAAATCGGTGAAGTGGCACAAAAGCTTTACGATGAACTTACAGGTATTCAATGGGGTAAGGTTCAGGATAAGTTTAACTGGGTTGTAAAAGTAGATTAATTCTGTATATAAAAATTAACGGGAATTGGTTTTATTAACTAATTCCCGTTTTTTGTTGAAATATATACAAAAATGTGTTAAAATACCATGGTTAGATTCATTTGAGTCCGAAAATGGATCTGAAATATGAATTAATTGATTGCAGGAGAAAGACAATGTCAGATACAGCAAAACGAATAGTACAAGGTGTAACTGAACTTGGGGCAGAATTTGGAATGTACGGAATGACCAGTAAAATCATCGCCAAAAAGTGCGAGTGCTCAGAAGGTGTTATTTTCAAGCATTTCAATACATTGGATGAACTGAAAAAAGAGGTTTATTATGATATAGATAGTGAGATTTACCAATCTATAAAAAATGTGGAGTTTGATGAAAGCGATTTAAAAACAAGCGTATGGCAAATATGGAATAAATATTTTGAATATCTTTTATCACATCCTCTTAAAACCAGGTATTATAAAAATTTCAGAAGCTCAAATCTTTATGTAAGTCATGACCATTCAAAAGATAATGACCACTATTACACAATTATGAAGACAATTAACAATCTTTCAGAAAAATTCGGACTTTATGAAAGAATAAGCTATGATGTGTTGTGGTTTTTCATTATAGATAACTCATTATCTTTCGCTTTGAAAATTTCTGATGGTTCAATTGAAAATACAGTAACAAACAAAAAGATGATTTTCAATATTATTTTCAAGCAGATTATAAATGAATTGAAGTTTTAAGGAGTACATTTATGAATAAAGATAACGACTTTTCATTCGGTGGTATAAATAATGAAACCACAGGGAATTCAGCACACGATGAATATCTTGACCTTCTTAATGAAGTAAAAGTAGAGAAAAGTGCTGTTTTAGAGGAAAGCAGAGATATTTTCAGCGATTCCAAAATAGAACAGACGGCGAAGGTTGCTGATAAAAAGATTTATATGGAGGATATTTACTCTAACTCAGATGATGACCCTGATGATATCTTTACTATTTCAGATGAACCTGTAAAAGAATATGAAGATGTTTTCAGCAACAGTGATGTCTTTATGTCAAGAAAGAAAGCGGTAGAAAGACAATATGAAGAACGCTATACAGATATTCCGATATCTCAGCGGACAAGACCTGTTACACCTACTGCTATAAGAAATCCGCGTATGACCTTGGAGGAGGACGAAATTTCAGATTATGAAATGCGTCGCGGAAAAACAGTTGCAAGCAATAAAAAACCGCCAAAGAAGCATTATTCAAAAGGCTTTATAGCAGTTGCAATTATACTTGTTGTAACAATTTTGTTTTCCGGTGTGTTACTTTCATCTGTAGGTGGAATAGTAAGTAACTTCACTAAAGGCGAAGAAATAGAGCATATTGCAGATGTTTCAAGCCTTGCAAGCTCAGGTGATGTGAAAAATATATTGTTTATAGGTGCCGATAAGGAAAGAGGCGGTGCTTCACGAAGCGACAGTATTATGATAGTTTCTGTCAATAAAAAAGTAGGTAAGGTTATTGTTACTTCTATTCTTCGTGACACACACGTTGATGTGCCCGGTGAATGTGAAGCAAAAATAAACTCAGCATACGCGTGGGGCGGGGCTAACCTGCTTATTCAGACAATAGAGCAGAATTTCAGAATAAAAATTGATGGCTATGCAGTTGTTAATTTTAATATGTTTACAGAGCTCGTTGACGGTCTCGGCGGTATTGATATAGAGGTTACTGAGGATGAGGCAGATTACATCAATAACCGACATAATTATAAGGGTGAAACTAAGCCGGATTATGTTGAAAGCGGCGAGAGTGTACATCTTACCGGTTACCAGGCTTTGTGGTATGCAAGAATCAGAAAGCTCGACTCAGACTTTATGAGAACATTTCGTCAGAGAAAGGTTATAGCAGCAATAGCTGAAAATGTTAAAAAAGAGCTTATTACAGGCAACATTTTCGGGCTTTTGTCTACTGCTAAGGATGTTGCACCAAATATTGAAACTTCCTTAAGTCAATCTGATTTTACAAGTCTTGTTTTCAGTCTTTTAGGCTGTGTTTCAAAATCGGGTATGGAAATTGACGAGTTGCTTGTATCACAGCAGTTACCGTTTGATGATACATGGTGGTATGAGTCAAAATGGGATGGTTCATCTATTGCGATTAATGTAAGTGAAAATGCTTCATTGCTTTATGAATCAATTTATGAACCGACTATTGTTACAGAAACAGAAGAAGAAACAACAGAAGAATAATATAAGACCTCCCTTCATATATTTTATACAGAATATATGAAGGGAGTTTTAATATTGAATATATCTTTAGAAAACGAAGAATATTGTAGTTTAAAAAAGCTTTATGACACTACGGTAGAGGAGTGTGTTGAAGCACAGCTGTCTTTACCGGAATATATGCCGGAGATTTTAAGAATAATAAAATCTGAGGCAATACCTAAAATTAATTCGTGGCAGACAGTAGGCGAAAGGGTTACTGTTGTTTGTACCTGCGATTTGAGAATGGTTTATATAAGCAATGATAATTGCATTTATTCTTTTTCTCAGACAAAGAATTTTACGAGGTATTGTGAAAATCCGGCATTTGATTCATCTGATGATGTAAAGGTGAAAACGGCTATTAATTACGTTAACTGTAAGGCAACCAATACAAAACGGGCTGAAATTAAAGCCGGTGTTCAGATTACTGTTGTCGCTTACGGAAAAGAGTGCGAAACCATTGCACATATTGGCGATTCCCAAGGTATAGAGGAGAAAAGAATGTCGGTTTCCGCAATGTCACTCGGTTGTAAGAAAAGTAAAATGTTCTCTATGAGTGATACGATTAATCTTGAAAATTCAACAGCAGCTTTCTTAATAAGGTCAGATGCAGCAGCAATTCTCGGAGAAGTGCGTAAAATAGGCAACAAGATTATGATTAAAGGTGAAACCATAGTTGAAATAGCATATATCTCAAATGAAGATAAAACAAATGTTTCAACAGTACGCAGAACCTTACCGATTAATCAGATTTTAGAATTCGATGGTATGGAAGAACGTTTTACAGGCGATGTTGTGTTGGATGTTACTGCAGTAGATGTCATTATAAAAAATGATTCTTCAGGCGAAGGAAAGTCGCTTGATGTTTCTGTTTCAATAAATGCAGGTATAACAATGTGGGAACAGAAGGATTTGTCGGTAATTACAGATGCTTATGCAACAAGCGGTGCTATTGATCTGACATACAAAAAAATGAAGTTTTACTCTGCACTTTCCGCTATAAGAGATACATATGTTTTCAGAAGCGATGTTGATGTTTCTAAAATAGGTGTTGAGAGTATTCTGGATTCCTGCTGTGAAGCTGATGAGCCGACACTGAAGTGTAGTGAGGGTGTTCTGGCGGTTTACGGTTCGTTGAAGGTTACAATGCTTTTAAAGGATTCTGCCGGGGGAATTATTACTACTGAAAAAATGCTCGATTACAGATATGAGCGCAGCTCTGAAAATTTTGATGAAATAGCAGAGTGTGTACCTGATGTAACAATATCATCATTTGAGAGTGTTGTACACAGCAAAGATAAAATAGAAATAAAAGCTGAAATGCAGATTAACTGTTCCGTTTTTGGCGAAAAAGAAATTAATGTTGTGACAGATATTTGTGAGGGTATTGAGAGTGAAAAGAAAAATAACAGTGCTATAACAGTTTATTTTCCGAAATGCGAAGAAACCTTATGGGATATTGCCAAGCGATATAATACAACCGTTGCAAGTATAATGCTTGAAAATAATCTTGAAGGTGAGACCACAGGAGATATTAAAATGCTGTTTATACCTTCGACATAAATTATACTTGAATTATATCAGATATTCGCATATAATAAAGATTGAACTTCCCCGACTGAGTTCGGGGATTTTTAGTTGTTGTAACGAGGTACTGTAAATGGGAAAAAGAAAAGTTTTAATTGTGGATGACGAGCCTGATATAAGAGAGATTTTAGAGCTTCTTCTTAAATCTAATAATTATGAGGTTTTTTCTTTTGCTGATGGCGAAAGTGCAATAAATATTTTAAAGAATAATACTGATATAGACTTGGTTATTCTGGATGTTATGATGCCGTACGAGGACGGGATAACCGTTATGAAAAAAATACGTGAATTCAGCAATATTCCCGCATTATTTTTAACTGCAAAAACACAGGAGAGCGATAAGGCAGAAGCCTATGCGAGCGGTGGAGATGACTATCTTGCAAAGCCGTTTTCGCAAAACGAGCTTCTTATGAAGGTGAATTCTTTAATAAGGCGGTATCGTGATTATTCAGGTGTTGACGATGAAAAGAATAAAGAGGATGCCATAGTAATTGATGAAAAAAATAAAAAGGTATATAAATTAGGTGTTGAGCTTAATCTGACAGATACAGAGTACGATATGCTTAAATTCTTTATGGAAAACCGCGGAAAGCCTGTAGATACCAAAACTCTCTACGAAAAGGTATGGGGTGAAAAATATATAGCTTCTGCAGCAAACACAATAATGGTGCACATTCTGAATTTGCGTAAGAAAATAGAGGATGACCACACGGCACCTATGTATCTTAAAACAATCTGGGGAAAGGGGTATCAGTTTGATTAACGAACGCAGAAAACTGAACGGAAAAAGATTCATATCTTTTAAAACCCGTATTATTGTTTGTATTTTTGTTGCTTTTGTGGTCGCCGTTATTGCTTCAACAATAACTTATAAGCTCGGTATTTATGTAGTGGACGAGTTCTTTTTGAGCGAAAAGGCTGAGGCTGAAAGAGATGTTGAATTGTATCAGTCATTTGTTGAATTTGTTGAGGAAAACAATGTTTCTTCAACCGAGAGTGAAAAGTTTGATAAATGGATAAGTCAGTATGAAGATAAGGTGTACCTTACCGTTTACAGAGAAGACAGAGTATTTTTAAAGGATTTTGAGATAAGCGGTAATGAGACACTTAATTCAAATGATGAAATAGATAACCGTCCGGAAAGTAACGATTCAGTTAACTCCATTATAGATAATGCACTGGGCGAGGGTAATTTGTACAGTAACTATGACAGAACTATTTATTCTGTTAAGTTTGAGGATGGTGTGTGTGCTGTTACAATAGGGCACGAGTATTCTCAGGCATACACAACAATAGTTATGGCTATAACTGCACTTGTGTTCTTCAGCTTCTTTTTCCTTATAACAAGCAGCTTCAATAACCGTCTGAGACTCAGAATCAAAAATCTGTCTACGCAGGTTTCGAGAGTAAGTGAGGGAGATTTGGAAAATCCTATAGCTCTTGACGGAAGAGATGAAATAACAATTCTTGCAGAAGATATAGAGGCAATGAGAAGCTCCCTTACAGATAAAATCAAAAGTGAAAAGAAGGCCTGGAAAGCAAATCAGGAATTAATTACTTCTATTTCTCACGATATCCGTAATCCGTTAACATCGCTTGTAGGGTATTCCGATATTCTTCATAATAAGCAGTACAGTAGCCAGAGTGAGTGCGAAAATTATCTGGAGCGATGCAGGGAAAAAATTTACAGGCTTAAAGAGCTTACAGATGAGCTTTTCAGATATTCACTTGTTTTCGGCGGACCTGAAATTCAGGTGAATTGCACAGAAGAGGATGCGGGCATTCTGCTGGGACAATTAATAGGTGAGCCTTTGGCGGAATTTAAATCTGACGGGAATCAGGTTGTTTCTACAATTCTTATAAATGATATTACTATTTCCGTTGATGCACTGATTTTAAAAAGAGTTTTTGACAATCTTTTTTCAAACATTAATAAATATGCCGATTTTACGAAACCCATAGTGGCTTCGGTAACAAAAAACGGTCAATTTATTAACGTTAAGCTTATAAATAACATAAAACCGCAGAACAACCCTGTAGAGAGTTCTAAAATAGGACTTAAAACC
>JAFVWD010000273.1 GCA_017501865.1 Clostridia bacterium
ATAATTAATATATTTATTTACATCCGATAAAACAGCCTGCATATAAAATATTCCGCAAGCAAAATAGAAATCGGGTTCTGTATTAAAATTAATTTTTTCGGCATCAATTATTTTTATACCTTCATCGAATTTTTTTAATTCCAACAAATTATAAATATATGAAATTATTCCTGCTTTTTTAAACGGCAAATTTTCAGTTTTTGTATTTTTATAAAATTCTGAAAAATATTTATCCGCCTCTTCATATTTTTTTAATAACCATAATGTTTTTGAAATTTGATATAATAAATATGAATCATTTTTATTTTTATTTAATTGTTCCAATAATATTTCTAAATTTCGTTGACCTTTTCCCTCTTGTAAATACCCATCATGGTCAAAAGTAAGTGGTAAAACAACACCTTCAAGCTCAGAATCCAATTGCTCGTGTATTGCTCCTCGGTACTTCACACCTTTTGGGATTAATCTTGGAAGTAATATTGCACTTTTACTGATTTCTCCGTCTGATTCCTTGTAGGCATTTATATGATGTACAAATCCGATAAATTCACCTTTCTCTAAAAGCTTATCAATATCTTTTCTTCTTCCCTCAATCAGATATTCATCAGCATCAAGAACTAAATTCCAATCACACTTCGACTGCTCAAGCGAAAAATTTCTTGCCGCAGCAAAATCATTCACCCACTCAAAATAAGAAAGATGCGCCTTGTACTTTTTAGCAATTTCGACTGTTCTGTCTGTTGAACCTGTATCTGTAATATATATTTCATCAACAAGATTTCTGACTGCCTTCAGACACTTCTCCAGGCAACGTTCCTCGTTTTTAACTATCATTACTAAACCGAGTGTTTTCTTATCTGACATACCAAATCTCCTCGTCGGTTATTTTCGACCTTGCAAAATTTTTTCCGCTTTCAAAATAACAGTCTGCGTCTTTGAATCTTTAATTTCACCATTCATAACCTTTTCTACTGCATCTGTCAACGGCATTGAAATAACATTGATAAACTCATCTTCATCTAAATCCTGCTCACCGTTTACAAGGTCTGTTGCGAGATACAAATGAATAATTTCATCAATGAGCGCCGGTGTCGTATACATTTCACCCAGATAAACTATTTTATTTGCAGAAAGCCCCGTCTCCTCACGCAATTCACGCTTTGCTGCATCTAAAGGGATTTCGCCCGCATCGAGCTTACCTGCAGGTGCTTCAAGAGTAACCTTGTTAAATGCATATCTGAATTGATTTACAAATATCACATCACCCGTATCCGTAACAGGTAAAACGCAAACTGCTCCGGGATGTCTGATTATTTCTCTTATGCCCTCCTTGCCATTTGGCAACAAAACCTCATCTTTATATAAATGAATAGCAACACCGTCAAAAATCTCGGTAGAATTTATTTTCTTTTCTGTAAGTTCCATTAGCTACACATCCCTTCAAATAGTATAATAATTGTAACACATTATAATTTTTCTTGCAACAAAACTTATTACAATATATAATATAATCTGAAACGGGGTGGCTTAATGTATCTTTACATAATACGACATGGCGAAACATATGGTAATATTAATGGTGATGGTTTTACTGAAACCGATTTGACTGATAACGGGTTGAATCAGGCATTTCTTTTAGGTGAACGCTTTAAAGATGAAAGAATTGATGCGATTTACACGAGCACTCTAATAAGAGCAGTCAGAACCGGAAATGAAATTTTCAAATATCACAAAAACGCGAAATTTAATATTTTTACGACTTTAATGGAGAAGGGTACAGATAAGGACTACACCGGTTTACCTGACGATGTCTTACAGAATATTGTACCTGATGCAGTAATAAGAGACAGAACACCTTTAGGTGAAGAAGACCAACTAAAAGCACTTGGCAGAGCCAAAAGAGTTATAAATACAATTATGTCCGAAAATGATGATAACAGTAATGTTGTCATTGTAGCACACGGTATGTTTAATACATATCTGATTTTAGCCGCAACAGGCTTGGGGTTAATTCCTGATTTCAATTTTTCACAAAACAATACAGGTGTTACGCTTATCAGGTACTTATATGAAAATGGCATAAAAAAGACTAAATTGACATATACAAATGACTGCTCACATTTAAAATAAGAAAATACTTTGCGTTGATTATAATTATTTACATATAACTAAAATCCCATCATTTAATTTGAAATAAATGATGGGTTTTTTTCTTTCCAATATTACTTTTCAGGTTTTAACATATCATCAAGAGCATATTCGCAACATTGAACTACCAATTGATTAAAAGAAATTTGATTTTGATCTGCAATAATTTGCAATCTATCAATCAATTCATTTGGCATACGAATAGTTTTATTAGATTTTTGTTGGTTTTGTATCTCAAACATTTAATCACCTCATACTATAAATTTTATTGCAAAAAGCATTAAATTTATACAAGTAAAATTGCAAGTAATTTTTACTTGCAATTTACAATGCAGTGTGATATTATATAAGTACTTTATAAAAAAGGGTGGTTTAAATGAAAATATGCGAAAAATGCAACAAAGAATTTAATGAAGAAATATTTACTTGCCCATATTGTTCTCAGGAACGTTATGAAAACGGAATTAAGATTTCAAAAACAACAAACACTATAAGCCTTGTTATAATTGTGATTGGCACTATTTTGGCTTTATTTGTGAATGGTTGGGCAGGTGCTATAACCTGTTTTATTGCTGAAATGATTTCACTTATTCCAAATACTAAATTCACTGCTTTATTTAGAGTCAATAATATCCATATAAAAGACAGAAAAGTACTCAAATCAAAGACTAAAGAATTGTCAAAAAAACTAAAATTAAATAACAAAAATTATAAGCATTCATTTATTATTTCATCTATTTCCTTAGTTTTAATGATATCATTTATTCTCTTTGATTTTATATTACCTATTACTGATAACAACTCAACTAAGTCAACAGATGCCCAAACCACAACCACAACTATTGGGTCGGACGATAATTATTCTAAAGATACTATTACAACAACAGATAATACTATTACAACAACAGATAATATTGTTACAACAACTGAAAATTATTCTACTCAATTGCAAGATGAACCTATAGTAGGTAATTGGGATTATTCTTATACTTGCTATTCTAATGGACAAACTGCATATTCAACTTACCCATACATAAGTTATCTACATTTTGAAGCTGATGGTACAGGAAATATAACCTGGAAGGACCCTTCGACACCACTCCTTCTTTCTGAAATGACTTGGGAATTATATGAAGTTAATGATATTAGTGGATATACCTCACGTACATATGCTCTACAT
>JAFVWD010000274.1 GCA_017501865.1 Clostridia bacterium
CAATTTTAGGTGCGGGCAGTTTTGTAAGACAAAAAATTTTCAGTAACAAGGAAAAACTCGCAGGAATACTGTCGTATTTCAAGAGTTTTGACGATGTTAGTGGGAATTTTTGTCTTCCAAAACCGTACGGTGTTCGGCTCCCGTCACCTTATAAACCAAAAACCTAAACCCTGCCGATTATTACCGACAGGGTTTTTATATTAAGCAAAATCGCCCGAGGTGGCTATTCTGCGGGTAACCTTTCTTTTGAAAACTTACCACCGCCCCTGATTGTTGCGAATTTTACTTAATACATATTATGTAAAAAAATAAAATCCGTGAGAAAATTCTCACGGATTTTAAATTTAACTTTAATCATCAAACTTGGAAATAAATTCCTTTGTTCTGTGTGATTTCGGATTTCCGAAAACCTCTTCAGGTGTGCCTTCTTCTTCAATAACACCGTTATCCATAAATATAACCTTTGAAGAAACAGCTCTTGCAAATGACATTTCATGCGTTACAATAACCATTGTCACCTTTTCATCTGCAAGTCCCTTTATTACCTTTAAAATTTCACCTGTCAATTCAGGGTCGAGCGCAGAGGTAGGCTCGTCAAAGAAAAGCACTTTGGGCTCCAGCATTAATGCTCTTGCAATTGAAACCCTTTGCTTCTGACCGCCTGAAAGCTGACATGGATAGCTATCTTTTTTTTCAGAAAGACCGACTTTTTTAAGAAGCTCTTCTGCCTTCGATTCAATCTCAGCAAAAATCTGCTTTTTGTTCTCCTTGTAATCTTCGCGTTCCTTGGCAAGAAGCTTTGCGGCAAGGGTTAAATTGTCATGAACATTATACTGTGGGAAAAGGTGAAAATCCTGAAAAACGAGTCCTACGAGACGTTGTTTTTTTCTTCTTTCAGCTGTCTTTTCTTTACCGGCTGTACCGTCAAAGAAAACCTCACCTTCTACACTGATGTATCCGCTGTTTGGTATTTCAAGCTGATTTACACAACGAAGAATTGTTGTTTTACCGCTACCTGAAGAACCAATAATGCTTAAAACCTCACCCTCTTCAAGTGTGAAGCTTACACCCTTTAAAACCTCGGTTTTACCGAAGCTCTTTTTTAAATCTCTAACTTCAAGTACAGACATATAAAAACTCCTTTCAACCTCAGTTTTTATAATAATCAAGCTTCTTTTCTATTTTGCCGAAAGCAAATGTAAGAACACCGCTGAATACAAGATAGAATACCGCTGTTGTCATAAGCGGCCACAACAGACCGTCTGATTTTATGAATGTCTGACCTGCCCATATAAGTTCGTAAACAGAAATAACACGTGCAAGTGATGTATCTTTAACAAGGGTTATAATTTCATTACTCATAGGAGGAATTATGCTTTTTACCACCTGCATAAGCACAACCTTGAAAAACACCTGTGTTTTGCTCATACCAAGAACCTGACCTGCTTCATATTGTCCTTTTGGTATGCTTTCTATACCACCGCGGAATATTTCGGAAAAATAACAAGCATAGTTAATAACAATGATATTATAACCGCGCTGAAGCGCTCCATAACAGTCCATGAGGCAAGCCACATAATAACAGGATTACTGCTGCCTGTATTGGTTGCCCAGTCTGCTATAAGACCCGGGCCGTAAAAAATAACTATAAGCTGAAGCATAAGAGGGGTTCCTCTTATAACCCATATAAAAAATTTAACTACATACTTTAAAGGCTTGAATTTACTCATAGAACCAAAGCTTATTATAAGTCCCAGGGGAATTGCAAAAAGCAATGTCAGTAAAAATATCTCAACAGAAACAACAAAGCCTTCAAAAAGTGAGGTAAAAACCTCTGCTACAGTAACCATAAAAACCTCTTTCAAATTTGTTCTTAACAGCACTCAAGGCAGAGTACCCCTTTAGGGATGCCCTGCCACAGTGATTTAAAAAGCTAAAATTATTTTACAAGTGTAAGACCGTATTTCTCAGCAAGTGCATCAAGAGTACCATCAGCTATAAGCTCATCTGTAATCTTATTAATTTCTGCACATGTATCTGAACCGAGACGGCAACCTATACCGTATTCTTCTTCAGTAAGAGAACCTGTCTTTGTAAGATTTTCGTAAGATGTACCTTCACCTGTCATAGCATTTGCCATTGTTATATCAATAACGCAAACATCTGCTGCGCCTGATTTAACCTCAAGAAGTGCATCTGACTGTGCAGCAACTGCTGTAACATTTGAGCACTCAGCAACGCACTCTTCACCTGCAGAGCCTGTTTCAACAGCAATAGCAGCATCCTTAATTGACTCAAGGTCTGTGTACTTAGATGCATTTTCTGCTTTTGTAACAATAACCTGTGCGTTGATAACATATGGATCTGAAATACTCATAGATTGCTTGAGGTCATCCATAATAGTCATACCGTTCCAAACAACGTCTATTGTTTTTGCATTAAGCTCGTTAACCTTCTGGTCCCAATCTGAAAGAACAAAGAACTCAGCCTTAACACCAAGCTTTGCACAAACAGCTTCTGCATACTCAGTATCAAAACCTGTCCATTTGCCGTTTTCATCTTTGTAGTTCATAGGAGCATAATCAGTAATACCTATAACCATTGTACCTTTTTCCTTGATATAAGCAAGGTCTGAAGCAGTTGTTTCTGAAGTAGAAGGTTCAGAACCTGCGCCCTCTTTACCACCGCAAGCAGCAAATGCAGCAACTACACCTGCAACAAATACAAGGCTTAAAACTAATGCTAATACTTTTTTCATAATATTTACCTCCAAATTTACAGACTGTGTCTGTTTTGTGTTATCATATTATCACATTAGCACGCTAAAGTAAATAGTTTTTTACGATTTTAAAATTCTTTGTAGATTATTACAACAAACTCGGAAAATAGCTGTTTTGTTTATGCAACTTCACTACACTATTGCTTTAACGCGATAAAGTGGCGGTTCTGTTTAGTATTCTATTAAATATCCTCTTTTGTTAAATTCAATAAAATTCAGATGATAGTTAAAACAAGTTTATGTACATTGTAATCTTGAAATATTTTCTTTTCAATGCTACAATTTACTTGTAACAAAACACTGAAAGGGGTCTTACTTTGAAGCTTTTAGTTATTATTTTAAATAAAACAGAATGTCTTGAGGCGCTTTTAGAATCATTTACACAAAACAATATTTCAGGTGCTACCATTATTGACAGTAAGGG
>JAFVWD010000275.1 GCA_017501865.1 Clostridia bacterium
GTCTGTAAATAAGCACATTCAGAAAGCTGCCTATAATTGTACCGAACACAAAAATTATAACAGAAATATAAATTGTCAGAAAATTATTCATAGCTTAAGATAACCTCTTTTCTGTTGTTATGAATTTATTATATGATTTTTTTCGTCTAAAGTCAACAAAAATCAAAGCTATATTTTATTCAACTTTAACCGATGTTTTTCTTGTCATTTTTTTCAAAATATGGTATATTACTTGTGCTATATTTTTATTGTATATAAATAAGGAGGACTTTTTCTATGAAAAAGACACACAAGAGAGTTATAGCATTTCTTCTTGCTTCTACATTCGTGTTCTCTGCAATGACTGCGGGTGTATTTGCAATTGCTGCTTATCTCAATCCAACACAAGGTGGCGACTATGCAACCTCCACCTATATGAGTGTTAATACTGTCGATGACTTTATTGAGCTCGTTGAAACATCATCTGATATCTTTACAACAAATGATGATACAACAGTTGTTGAAGCTGATGAAGCACAACCTGTTCTTCAGGAAGCAACACCGGCTGCTGCTTCTGAGGAAATCGCTCCTACAATCATCATTCCGGGTATCAGCCAGTCAATCTCTTACCTTGCTGATGAAAACGGCAACCCTGCTGTTAATGCAAACGGCGAAGAGCTTTCAGGCGGTCTTCTTATTATTGACTCATCTACTCTTCCGGGAATTCTTGCTGAAACAGTTGCAGGTCCGCTTGTTACTTCTCTTATTGCACAGGCTGACATTGGTCTTTCAGATGCAATTTACGAAACAATTACACAGGTTTTCGCAATTCAGGCTTCAGGTAAAGACGGTAAAGCTGTTCAGAACCTCAAAACTATTACTTATGAATATCCTATTTCAGAAATGAATCAGGATGATAAGGATTACTTCTACAGAATGATTCCTATGAAATCAGTTGTAGATGAAATCGGCGGCGAAGAAAATCTTTACTTCTACACATTCCCTCTTATTTCAGATCCGCTCATTTCTGCTGCAAAGCTTGACCAGTACATTCAAATGGTTAAAGAACAAACAGGCAGCCAGAAGGTTAACATTGTTACTATTTCACTTGGCGGTACAATTCTTACAGCTTATCTTGAGCTCAAAAAGAATACAAACTATGAAGATATAAACAAGGTTCTTAACGTTGTTTCTTGTCTCCAGGGTACTGACGTTATGGGTGACTTCTATTTAAGAAACTTCAACCTTGAAGATCAGTTCTTCTTCCAGGAATTCTTACCTATGGTAATGAAAGAAATGAATGGTTTCGCAACACTCGGTCATATTATAAACATTGCTCTGAAGATTTTCCCTCGTGAAGTAATTGAACACATTCTTACCGCTGCTGTAGACGGTATTCTTGACACATTAATGCTTAACTGTCCTCAGTTCTGGGCAATGATTCCTACAGACAGATTTGATGCTGTTATTGAAAAATACAGTTATATTGCAAACGATCCTGAATATTCACGTCTCTATGCGGCAATAATGAAATTCCAGGAAGCAAGACTTAACCTTGATGACAACCTTATTAAATTAAATCAGCAGGGCGCTCTTGTTCACAATGTTTGCGGTTATAACCTTGACTACAGCAGTCAGGACTACTGCTTCTTTGCAGCAATGAAATCTTCACTTGATACAAACAGTGATGCTATTATTGACATTGACTCAACTTCTCTTGGTGCTACTTATGCTCCTGCAGGCGAGGTTCTTTCAGAAGAATATATTGCTACAAGAGATCCTAAATACATCTCTCCTGACGGAAGTCTTGACGTTTCAACATGTCTCTTCCCTGATAATGTATGGTTCTTCGAAGGTCAGCACCACGAGGTTGGTAGAAACGACGTTGTTATTAAGCTTATAGCAAAGCTTGCTTCAGGTCAGATCAACTCAACTGCTGATATGGCTGAAGCTTTCCCACAATT
This sequence comes from Clostridia bacterium, assembly GCA_017501865.1. Classification (GTDB taxonomy): domain Bacteria; phylum Bacillota; class Clostridia; order Oscillospirales; family Acutalibacteraceae; genus DTU089. Next base: position 1,944 of record JAFVWD010000275.1, read on the forward strand.
CAACGGTAACCGTAATACAAGAAATATTACCCGTTGGTATCTTGAAGAGGCTGAAATTGTATTTGAAGAGTACGAGAATGATCCGACACTCTACAACGAGGCAGATATTGCTGAGCTCAGAGCTGTTTATAATGATTCACTTGTTCTCTTAGATACAACAGTCTGTGAGCCTACTGCTGCAACTGCTATGAGAGAAAGATTTGAATATGCGCTTTGCAGAGTTGGTGTAAGAGAACCTGAAGAAGATACAACCTCACAGGAGGCACTTGAAATCATCTGTGCATTCCTCGATGAAACTATCTACAATGTGTTTGGTGCAGACGGTTTCTCCGATTTAAAGGGTAATGTTGTAATTCAGGCACCTGTTATAGCATAATTTAAATTTATATGATATAATCGTTTCGGGGTCTGACTCCGAAACGATTTTTTTAGGGGTATTTTATGAAAGTTTTTTTCTCAACATTCGGTTGTAAAGTAAATCAATATGAAACACAGGAAATGAATGAGCTTCTTACAGCAGACGGTCATACTGTTACTACTGATGCAAAGGAAGCTGATGTTATAATTGTTAACTCATGCACTGTTACTGCTGAAGGTGTCAGAAAAGTAAGGCAGACATTCAGAAAATTAAAAAAGGAGAACCCCTGTGCTGTTATGGTTCTCACAGGATGTGCCTCTCAGGCAGAGCCAAATATAATAGATGATTTACCCGAAACTGACATACTTATGGGAAATAGAACAAATACCAACATTGTAAACATTCTCTCTGATTACTTCAAGGACCGTAAACCTGTAAATGCTCATCAAAAGCATTTACAAACCGATTCTTTTGTTGGTACAGGTATTACAAGGTTTGACGGTCACACACGCGCATTTTTAAAAATTCAGGATGGTTGTGACAGATATTGTTCTTATTGCCTTATACCCTATGCTCGCGGTTTTTCGCGTTCAAAAGCATTGGATAAAATAGATTCTGAGCTAAAAGCCCTTAATAATAGTGGGTACAAAGAAATTGTTTTTGTTGGTATTAATCTTTCTGATTTTGGAAAAAACACACCCTACTCGTTACCTGATGCAATTAAGCTTGCAGAAAAGTATGAGGGCATTAAAAGAATTCGTTTAGGCTCACTTGAACCTGACCATATTACTGAAAAAATGATTTCCGAGCTTTCGAAAATAACAAAGCTGTGTCCCCAATTTCATATATCTCTTCAAAGCGGCTCTGACTCTGTTCTGAAAAAAATGAACAGGCATTACACCGCTAATGAGTATAAAGAGCTTGCTGATAATTTAAGAAAGGCTTTTCCTGACGCAACAATAACAACTGATATTCTGACAGGCTTTCCGACAGAAACAGAGGAAGAATTTTTAGAAACTCTTGAGTTTGCTAAAAGCTTAAAATTTGAAAAGGCTCACATATTCCCCTACTCAGTAAGAACAGGAACTCCTGCTGCTAAGCTTCCGCAATTACAAAACAATGTAAAAGAAGAACGTGCGAGAATCTTAACAAAAGCAACTAATGAAACTCGCACACAGTTTTTAAATTCACAAATAGGCAAGGTAGTTAATGTTCTCTTTGAAACTGACAAAAGCGATTATTCTGAAGGTTATACAGAAAACTACACTCCGGTAAGGGTTTATGACAGAAGTTCGCGTACAGGTAAAATAATCAAAATTAAAATTACTGATATCAGCGGTGACTTTTGCATTGGCGAAGAGCTTTAATGCAATAAATTCCTGATGATTTATATGTGAAAACTGATACAGAATAAAACAGCATAAAATACGGTGTTCTGCAGGTGAAAAATTCACTCACAGAACACCGTATTTATTTATACAAAAATAAGTTTATGCTACAAATCGGATATAAAAATCACAGACCGTATAAAAACAGATACAGCAAGGTGATTTTATATAGTTATTCAATATAAATTACCGCTCGCAGGTCCCACAATTCAGCATTCATAATTCGTTAAGGGATTTATCTCTTAACATTTTTACTTGCTGTAAAGCTACTTGCTGATTTTCCGTTTACTGCGCGAACTGTGTACTTGTAATAAACACCCTTCTTTGCAGTTTTGTCAACATATGCAAATGTTTTGTTGTTGGTTGTTTTTATTGCACTCCAAC
>JAFVWD010000276.1 GCA_017501865.1 Clostridia bacterium
TAGTATTAGAAAGAGCGAAAAAGCTTAAGCTGGTTCTTTGTAACCGTGGTGGCCACGAAAATATTGATGTTGATGCTTGTACTGAGAAAAATGTTGCGGTTTTACTTAATCCGAGCCATAATGCAAATGCTGTGGCTGAGTTTACTGTGGGACTTATTCTTAACGAAACAAGAAATATAACACGTTCTGCTATTGCTATTAACAACGGTGAGTGGCGCGAAAAATATCCTAACACAGCTACAAAAATTCACGAGATGTGTGATATGACAATAGGTCTTATAGGCTTCGGTTCGGTTGCAAAGCTTGTTTACCAGAAGTTAAAGGCATTTAACTGTCGTTTTCTTATTACAGATCCATTCGGTAACTACGATGATGTTAACAAGAATATTGCCAAATTTGTTCCGCTTGAACAGCTTCTTGAGAATTCAGATATCGTTTCACTCCACGCAAGACTCAGCCGTAAATCAATTCTTCTTGGTGAAGATGAATTTAAACGTATGAAGAAAACAGCTTATTTTATAAATACGGCACGTTCTTATATGGTAGATTACGGTGCATTGGCAAATGCGCTTAAATCAGGCGAAATTATGGGCGCTGCAATAGATGTTTTTGACAAAGAGCCTGTTGATCCTGATAATCCGCTTGTAGGTCTCGATAACTGTACTCTTACAAATCACCGTGGTGGTGATACAATTAACTCTTATAGTGATAGTCCTGCTATGATGATGAAAGAAGCGCAGAAATTCTTCGAGGGAGATACACCTAAGTTCTGGCTTAATCCGAATATTAAAAGATAAAATAGAGCAGTCTGTAAAAACATTGTTTTTACAGACTGCTTTTGTCTGAAATGTAAATGAAGGTCAAAGTAAAAAATAGCGGCTTTTCGTCGCGGTTGTGAAAAGCTCGTCGTTGGAGTAGGGGTTATAAAAGATTCTCTGATTAATTCAGAGTTTATACAAATTCAAGGGGTTCTGCAAGTGTTTTTTACACATACAGAACCCCTGTCTTATTATTAATTTATAAGCTTTGCTACTGTTTTATCAGTCGATTTCATCCTCGAAAAGTTCACCTTTAATGTTTACTTCTCTGAAATCACCCGGTTGTTTATCTTCAAAAACAAATTCACCGAGGTCAAGTCTTGCAAATTGGTGAGCACCAACCTGTGATGTGATTGACGGCTTCGGGAAGTAATTTTCACCATAGAAGAATGAAAGGTATTCAGCATAGTGAACAGGAATAGGACATTTAAGACCGTCGAGCTCTGCCTCAGTAAGCTCTTCAAGGTAATACTTAGGGAATCTGCCGTAACGGATATGCTGTCCTGTACTGTCAAGAAGATATTTTGCATTCTTCTTTTTAGAGAACATTGTAGCAGCAATATCGAAAAGCTTATGAAGAACCTTCCAAGGAATTAATCTGAGGAAAGGAAGTATACGTTTAGTTAATTTGTAACGGTAATTTTTTCTCGGAACGTTGTACCAACGAATGTTGAGAATTCTTACCATTGCACAAATAAATTTAATCTGAAGCTTTTCAAGTAATCTGTTTGAGCTTGTCTGGTCGTAAACAATAAGGTCAACAAAGACACCGTCTTCAAGCTCAAAGTGATTGGAGTAAGCAGTTGAGAAGTAAGAGTCCTTAAGACGAATTTTGTCGATGTAGTAGTGACAGTTGTCGTCAGTCCATGGAGATGAGTAGTAATATTTTTTGTCAAGCTCCTTCGGTGCGATTTTTTTGAATTTTTCAAAATCCTCACGAAGGAAGCCTATATCAAGGTCATCATCCCATGCAATGCTTTTACCTTCACGTATAGCACCTAAAAGTGAGCCGCCTGCAAGGAACCATTTAATGTCATTTTCTTTACATATTCTGTCAATTTCTGCGAGAATATCTATTTCAATGTCCTTAAGACGTTGTAATTTACCTTGATAACAACCAAGCTTTGTCTGAACATCGTATTCAACATCTGCAGCATTGCAGAGAATGCGGTAAATTGCTTCATCATACTTGAAGAGCATTTTTCTGGAGAACAAAGAGTTGTTTTTTGCTTTTAATCTGCTGAGACAATGGAATTTTATGTCTGTTTTTTCAAAAGCAGGAGTATTAGTTGTGAGTGAAAGCTTGTCCGCAAAGAATTTATGAAGCTTCATTTTCAATTCTGCAAGAGAAACATTGTACAAAGTAACATTATAAATATGTCCCGGTCTTGCAGTGTAAAGTGTTTTAAATAAAACGCAGGCAGCATCACGAGTATGAATAAAGCTGTACTTGTTAAGGAAATCCTCTTGAGTGATTTCCAATTTGCCTGAACTGAGAGCATCTTTAACAATCTTTGTTAAATCAAAGCTCGGAGTAGTAGCTGTGTTGCTGTCCATAAGGTTATCAAAACGCAAAAGATTAAGCTTTTCGAAACCACTTTTTACTATTTGTCTGCATTTCTTTTCAAGAGCGAGATAGTAATTTTCGGCTTCAGTGCGGTCAGTAACAATTTTTTCGAGGAAATAGTTGTATTCTCTTTCTGCAAATTGTTGGATTTCGCCGGGAATTGTTCTGATTGGTGGCAAAACAGTACCAAATAAGATTCTGCTGTCACGGGTTGCTTTAGCTTTATCTTCACACAAAGCTAAAATATCAAACCAATTCTCATCACAAAGATTAGAATCGTTAAGAAGAATATAAGCCGAATTATCAGTTGCCATTACATTGCGGAATTCTTCAAGTGAAATATAAATGGCACCGGGGTAATTAACACCACAGTATTCTTTATTTACAGAAGAATTATCAAAAGCTTCGACAATTACAAAATTGCCTTGATCGTAACGATTTGAGATTGCAGGAGCAAGATAAGCCGCAACAGGATTGCTGTCTGAAATTAAATAAATTGTGTCAAATACAGATTGGCCGTAATACTTAACACATTTATCAACATATTTCGACACTATTCTGAGTTCGTCTGAAAAAATGTTTTCTATCATTACACTACCATCCTTATAATTCTTGTGAGTGTCCTAAAATCACAAAAGGAAATATACCATATAATATAGAAAAAGTCAATCCTTACAATAACAAGATTTTGTAAGAATTGACTTTTAATTCTTTTAAAAGATTAAGCTTCTTTAAAAACGAGTTTTTTTACTGTCGGAGAAAGCTTTTTCCAGCTGAAGGTCAGTGTTTTATAAATGATTTCAGCGAATAAACAAGAAACTAAAATTCCGATTATGTAGGCAACAAAAACGATTTTTGGCGGAAATTCAGAAGCAACACCATTAAGGAAATATATAACTGAACGGTGGTTAAGGTAAGCTACAAGTGAGAATTTACCTAAAATACCGAAGAAACGTTTTCCACCCATATTTTCAGGAGTTGTCAATCCGCTGAGAACAAAGAATGTAATAAAGAAAATAAGAATTAAAGCAAGGAAATCAAAGCGACTACCGCCGTTGAACTGCATTACAAGAAGTAATAAAGCGGTCAGTCCCAATTCGCAAACAAAAAGAAGGATTTTCGGAACAGCTCTTAATTTAAGCTTGCTTTCGTTAACGCGTTCCACAAGTCCGAAGAGGAAACAACCGAGAGAAAGACCTGCGAGCGCTCTCATTATGCCGAAAGATGTTATTTCCCACCAGGCAACAGTATTAAGGTTACCCTTTTCGCGAGAAATTATTGCATAAAGAAATACAGCAATAACTAATCCCCCTGAGCCCGTAATCCATTCTTTAAACTTAAGAACTATGGGGAAAAGGAACATCATAGCAAATATCATTGCAGATAAGTACCATGTCGGTCCGTTATAAATTTTACCAAAATCAATTCCGCTTGTATGTGAAAGTAATATTTCATTCAAAGAAAGGAGTGCGTTGTTGAAAAATGAAGCTTTTGTTAATGTGTTTTCCAGATAAAAAGCAAAATTTCTTGCAAAGAAGGCAACTGCAAAAGCTATTAAAAAATAAAGGTAGAAGCCTTTTATTTTATTAATAGTGAAGTTGAATGTACTTCTTCCGGGAAGCTGTGGGTCAAATTTTTTTGAAGATGCAACCATCAGAAATCCTGAAATCATAAAGAAAAATTCTACAGCTGTATATCCGTAAGGTAAAATATGAAAATCTAAAGCTACAAGCTTATTGCTGTGGTACAAAATGACAACAATTGAAAAAAGAAATTTAGCAACATCTATTTGCGGGTTGTATTTTTTTGCAGCCATACAGAAACCTCCTGAAAATTTTTTATTATCGTAACATATAA
>JAFVWD010000277.1 GCA_017501865.1 Clostridia bacterium
GTCCCGGTGAAGTTGTTCTGTCAGGGTAAATTGAATAACCTATAAACAACTCATTAATTCTTGTTGAAAAATTATCAATAATTTCATCGAAAGCCATTGAATTGATTTTTTCACCACTAATATTTGCAATCTGATTTCTTCTGTAGCAAAAAGTAATCTTAGGAGATTCATGGTAAAATCCTGTTACTTTTATAACATCTTCAATTCTGTAGCGATAAAATCCGCTTAAGTTAGTGAGAATAAGCTCGTATTCTTTACCAACCTCAACATCCTTTATTGTCAGAGGCATTGAGTTTTCATCTGCGTCAAGCGGTAAAAACTCATAAAAACCGTTCTGAGGCAACATTACGTATTCAAATGAATTGAACTCAATAGGAACTGCCATCATAGCTTCAGTAGCTACGTAACCGAGATAATGAATAGGCATATCTTCACCTATATAACGACGAAGCTTTTTTGCATAAAGTGACAAAGAGCCTGTACCCATACCGTACATCCACTCGCATCTTTTCCAGATTCTCGGAACTATAGGCGCTATGTCAAAGCCTTTTTTAAACTCTTCTCGTAACTCATTTGCTCTTTTCGGATTTGGTTTTACCTTTTTTGAAAGCTTCTTTCTTAACTCGTCAGGCATTTCTATTTTTTCATTGATAATACCCTTTTCTATATCATCACAGAACATTTCCCAATTGTTTTCAAGATAGAAAAACATTGATTCAAGTGTTGTAATAAATATTGTTCCGACATAGCTTACATTTCTGTCCTGCAAAGCAAAACGAAGCTTTAAATAATGCATATCCGCATCAAGATTTTCATTATGGAACATAACCTCTGGCGGTGTTGTGTTAATAAATCTTACAACAGGCTTTGCATTAAGCAACGGAATTGAAGAAAGACAGCTTACAGTACCACCCTTCATTTTTTTAGCCCCTACCTCAGCGGTAAGCAAGCCTTTTTGTGGCGGAATAACCCTGCCTTTTCTTTTAAAATATTTTACAGCACAACCAACAGGCGCACTGAAGCTGAAGCACTGACAAGTCCATTCTGCAAACCCTGAAAGCGGAACTAATTTTGAGCGTCCTGTACTACCGGAGCTTTCGGTAAAGCGGCGAACAAATCTGTTAGTTATTAATCCTTTTTCGCCGTTATAAACCATTCTGTTAACGTAATCTTCATAATCAAGGTAAGTTGAAAGCGGAACCTTCTCCTGATAATCTGCAATTGATTTTACCTCGCTGAAATTATTTTTTTCACCATAAACTGTGGTTTTATTATCCTTCATTAATTTTAACAAAACCTTTTCTTGCTTTTTTATGGCTTTTCTTGAATATAAAAATAATTTTATATGCTCACAAATCCCCATAAAGCCACCGTAAAAAGCTAAGAACTGACTAATAATACGTCCCAAAATATACACCCCTTAAATAAATATATTTTATTATAAATAAAAACACAAAAAAAGGCAATACTAAAAATTAAATCGACTGTTATTTTACAGTCGATTTTGTTGGTATTATGCCATATTTTTGTTTTTTATAATCGCAGATATACTCTCCCTCCTGAAGCTCACCCTTCAGATATTTTTCCGAAAGCATATCTTCAATTTCTGTTGTAATAACTCCCCTTAAAGGTCTTGCACCGTAAATTTTATCGAACCCCTTTTCAGACAATTTATTTATTACAGCTTCGGTAAATCTAATATCAATATTTTTTTCCTTCAAACGATTTTTTACCTGATTCAATAAATTCACTGTTATTTTTTTAATTTCTGCTTGTGTTAATAAATCAAAAATAATTATTTCATCAATTCTGTTTATAAGCTCCGGCTTAAAAGTCTTTTTTACCTCTTCAAGAACTAATTCTCTGTTTCTTTTATTTCTTGATTTATCATCATTTTCATTTGAAAAGCCTAAAATACTTTTATTATTTGAAATCAAAGATGCTCCTATATTAGAAGTCATAATTATAACCGTATTTTTAAAATCCACGCGTTTTCCGTTTGAATCTGTCAGAATACCGTCTTCAAGTATTTGCAACAAAATATTAAAAATATCTGCATCAGCTTTTTCTATTTCATCAAATAAAACTATAGAGTACGGCTTTCTTCTGACTTTTTCGGTTAACTGTCCGCCTTCATCAAAACCGACATACCCCGGCGGTGAACCTAAAAGACGTGAAACGGAATGCTTTTCCATATATTCAGACATATCTATTCTGATAATTTCGTTTTCATTACCAAACAAAGTTTCTGAAACAGCTTTTGTCAGTTCAGTCTTACCCACACCTGTTGGACCTAAAAACAAAAACGAACCAATCGGTCTCTTAGGATCCTTTAAACCTGAACGACCTCTTCTTATAGCACTTGCAACAGATTTTACGGCATCATTCTGACCAATTATTCTTTTGTGTAATTCATTTTCAAGGTTGAGAAGCTTTTCACTTTCAGATTCGCTGATTTTATTAACCGGTATTTTTGACCACACAGAAACAATTGCTTTGATATCATCCTCGGTTACCAAGAGCTCGTTATCACTTACCTCTTCCTGCCACTTTTGTTTTTTTATTCTGAATTCAGATTGCAGCTTTTTCTCCTTATCTCTCAGCATTGCAGCTTTTTCAAAATCCTGGTTTTTAATTGCAAGGTTCTTCTCTTCACCTTTTATTTTTATTTTATTTTCAATTTCTTTTAAATTTTCGGGTAAAGTCATACTTTTCAAGCGAACCTTAGCAGAAGCCTCGTCTATTAAATCAATAGCTTTATCAGGTAAAAAACGGTCATTGATATATCTGATGCTTAATTCTAATGCTGATTCAATTGCTTCATCTGTAATTCTCACTCCATGATGCTCTTCGTATTGTGGCTTTAAACCATATATCATTTCTTTTGCACCGTTAAAATCCGGTTCATCAACAACAATTGGTTGAAAACGTCTTTCTAAAGCAGCATCTTTTTCAATGAATTTTCTGTATTCATCAATAGTTGTAGCACCAATTATCTGAATATCGCCTCGGGCAAGCGAAGGTTTTAGTATATTTGCAGCATCTACTGCACCTTCAGCCGAACCGGCGCCAACTATATTATGAAGCTCATCAATAAATAAAATTATATCTCTGTTTTCAACAACCTCATCAATAATATTTTTAATTCGTTCCTCAAAATCGCCCCTGTATTTTGTACCTGCAACCATACAAGTCAAATCGAGTGAAATAAGTCTTTTTTCTTTTAAAATTTCAGGAACATTTCCATTTATAATTTCTAAAGCCAACCCCTCGGCAATTGCTGTTTTACCTACTCCGGGCTCACCTATTAAACAAGGATTATTATTGGTTCTTCTGCAAAGAATCTCTATTACCCTCTCTATTTCCGGTTCTCGTGCAATTACAGGATCAATTTCATTGTTTTGTGCCGACTCTGTCAAGTCTTTACCGTACTTTTCTATTAGTGGTGTTTTAATTTCTTTTGATGATTTATTAATTTTGGGTTCACTATTAATTTCGCCTGAAATTTCGAATGATAATTCATATGTGTTTACTCCTAAGGCAGATAAAATTTTACAACCCGCGCTCTGTTGTTCCTTTAATAATGAAAGTAAGAGTTGTTCCGTTCCCACACCTTTTTTAGATTTTGATGTATTTAAAGCATTTTCAATTATTTTTCTGCACTTTGGTGTTACGTCATCAGGTGAAAGTGTAGTAGGAATACCTACACCTACATTCTTTTTTATTTGTTCCTCAACTTTTTTATATGTTATTTTTCGTCCTGTAAGCATTGAAGCAGAGACTGTTTTTGTATCAAATAACAAACCTAATAAAATATGCTCACTCCCAATGTATGTGTGGCCTAAATTTTCTGCTGCTTCCACAGCATAATTAAGTGCATTATTTGCACTTTCTGTAAAACCCGTGAATTTATACACAGAAACACTCCTAATCATTTTTTGTAACTACAAGCGTAATTAATGTTAAATCATCATTTTTTTCCGGTTGCTGTTCCCTGATTTTTCTTGCAAGATTTTCATTAAATTTCTGTACCTTTTCACCATTGAAATATCTGAGTTCATTTTCAATAATACTGTAATCCTCTTCGCGCACACCATCAGAAGCCATAATTATTACATCTCCTGACGATAATGTGCCGTTACCTGTAGAAATCTCTGTATCCTTAAGAATACCTAACGGCAAAGATGGTGAGTTAATATAATGAATTCTTTTATTTTTTCTTACAACTGTATCTGCCGCTCCACTTTTATAAAATTCTACAAAACCCGTAAATAAATCTATTGAAACCAAATCAAGAGTCACCGAGGACTCATCGCCTGATTTTGAAATCAGAGAGGTGTTTACAGTTTTAATAGCTGCATCAATACCAAAACCTGCCTTTATCAATTTCTCAATAAGAGAAGCACTCAGATTTGAACCAATAGCAGCCTTGGTACCCGTTCCCATGCCATCACATATTACTGCGTAAAAAATACCATTATCATCAAAAAATGTTGTGTATGTGTCACCTGAATACTTTTCACCTGTTGAACAAGCCTGAAAACCGGAAGCAAGAACTTTAAAATCAGATTTTTCTTTAAAGGTTAACGTAGTGACTCCTTCCTGAGTTGCAATAAGCGGATATTCAAATTTTTTGCTTGTAAGAACTATTATTTGCTTTAACAAAGGTTTAAAATCAGTTTTTTCACTAACAGCTTTAATTTTTATTTCAATAATTATTTGTTCTATGTTATTAATAACACAGCAGCTTTCAATTGCCTCAAATCCGCTTGAAGCCGCTAATGAACGAACTTTTGCGGCTAAATCCATATCAAAACGAACATCTTCATTAATATGCTCACAAAGTGAGTCTAAAAGCGAAGAAACATTAACAAATTGTTCTGATGCAAGTGTCTGAATTTCATTTATTCTTGCCTCCATTTTCTCTTTAATAACATATTCTCCATAAAGCTTGTTAAATGAGCTTGAAACCATTTCGCTTCTGATACATTTTGATGCAAATCTTGACGTAATAGTTTTATTTTCAAGGTACACCCCCTCTTTTTTTAAAGCAACAAGAGTATTAAAACAATCCTGGGTATCTTCAAAGCTCTCCTTCCAGCAAGCATCAAAAAGTCCGCAAGAGCCACAAACACCTTCTTTTGTTTTTTTAAATACATTTTTTAAATTAGATTTCTCATTTTTATATAGTGCTTCACCCACTGCATTCAATGAATCACAAATTTCAGTTGATATTTCAGAAGCATTATGCAGCTTATTGATTATATCGCGTTTTACTGTATCAATAATCGGAGAATTGACTCTCGGAGATAAAATTTCTGATATTCTATTACTGATTTTTGACGGCATAAAAATAAATATACATCCCGCTACTAAAGTTTCAATTAATATTCCGTAATTATTTAAATTTTCATATGAAATAATTGAAAGCAAAATCCCTGAAAGTGAAAATGCTACAAAAGTCGGAATTTTACCAAATCTTGAAACAACACCACCTATAAGTCCGCCTAACGAGTAAAATGCTAACAAAAATATGTCGCCTGTACTTAAACTGAGAGTTAATCCGGTGCAAACACCTACAATAGTTCCGCCTGCTTCTTTTGCATAACGCGAGCAAATTAATACTATCAGTATTGCTATTATATGCGAAGGAAATACATTATAAACATTTATATCTTTTAGTGATAATAATAACAGAGAAAAAGATATTATTAACGCAATTGCTTCCTTTGATGTTAATGAATTTAAATTTGCTTTTAACGAAACAACTTCACGGCATTGAGAAAACAAAAATGCAGCACAAGCACCAAGCAAACTTTCAGAAAAACAAATTAATAATGATAAAAAAGTAAACTTGTCTGCAAGTGCAACAGCAAGTCCTGTAACAAAAAGACAAGCAAATACTGAAATTACAGGTGTAAGTACCTTATCGCGCAAATCTTTAAATGGTTTTAATGCTCCGAAAATAACAACAAGCGCCAATATTGAAGCGATGTATCTGAGAGAAGAAATTGAATCACCGCTTAAAATATATCCTAAAGAGGCACCGAAAGCAGAAATTGCTATATAATACTTTCCGCCTGAACCGCAAAAAGCAACACCGAACGGTGCAAAGCTCGTCGAAAATCCTGAAAAACTAAACATAATTCCTAAAATAAAATTTGAAATTAAAACAATAAGTTCTTTTTTATTAATTTTAGAAGCCTGTTTTGCATAGTTAAATTGTTTCTTATTTTCTGTAACCATTTTCTTACCGCCTTTGTTTTTTATACCTTTATATAGTACAGACAAGCTTGTAAAAAAATAGTCACATTATGTTGTTGAAGTATATATCTTTATGTTATAATATCTTGAAAACCTACTATAAAACTCGAAAAAACAAGTTAAATTTAATTTTGTAAGATTTTCTTAATAATTTTGATGCTTTTTTTGTAATCTGTGTATTTTATATTTTAATCAAGGAGGTAATTTTGATGAAAACTGTTCTCGTTTGTGACGACGATGTTGCAATATTAAAATCAATAGAAATCTATTTAAAGATGGAAGGATATAATGTATTATTAACCGAAAACGGAAAAGAGGCATTGAATGCTCTCGAGAATAATGAAGTGCACTGCATTATACTTGATATCATGATGCCGGAATTAGACGGGCTTAATGCTACATTAAAAATCCGCGAAACTTTGAATATTCCGATCATTCTTCTTTCTGCAAAAAGTGAAGATACAGATAAAATTACCGGATTAGGATTTGGTGCTGACGACTATGTAACAAAACCTTTTAATCCGCTTGAGCTCTGTGCACGTGTAAAAAGTCAGATTCGTCGCTACTGCTCTCTTGGTAGCCAGGAAAAGAAAGATGGTGTTATAACTTCAGGCGGACTTTCTATTGATATCAATGCTCACGAAGTAACAGTCGATGGAGAAATAATTAAACTAACAGCCACAGAATACGGAATTGTTGAACATTTAATGAAGAATTTAGGCAGAATTCTTTCAACTGACCAGATTTATGAAGCTGTATGGGGTGAACCCCCTATTTCCGGAGACAAAACTGTTACTGTACACATACGAAGAATCAGAGAAAAAATCGAAATTAATCCTAAAGAACCAAGATACTTAAAGGTGGTGTGGGGAATTGGATATAAAATTGAAAAGCAATAAAATTAATCCGATTTTAAAAACAATTATTTTTTTACTTACACTTGTATTTGCATTTCTCGCAGGAACAAGTTCGCTACAGTTAATAAGACAAGCAATTTATTTCAACTATGAAACTGAAAATTTCACAAACACCCCGGCTTTTATTGTAAATGCTGAAGATAAAATAATTGAGCTTTCTAACAATGCAGGAATGGTTAGTTTTTATGGTCAGAATATGACTTATGAGGATTTTTGTAATAATGAAATCAACAACGAATATTTAAAATCAGAATACAACGAAAATCTCGAGGAAGCATATAATTATTTTGATGAAATTCAAGCTATAAAAAAACTTGAACCAAAAATTGACGGTACTTCTTATGATGCAGATTACGATATTTTTTACGATAAAAACAATAATGAGTATGGCACCATTGAAGATTTTAAAATGTATGGAGAAGGCATATCTTCTACCGCTGACAATAATGAATATACAGCGCCCTCTCCAGCAAATCGCTCCCCTTCCGAAACATTTGAAACAACCGTGTTTTATTATGATTCAGAAATTATTCCGGAAACTGAAGAAAACAAAGATTACACAGATGCTTTAATCTACGAAACACATGCAGAATGGGAATATGATTATGCAGTTTTAAGAAGAAAGCTCTTTTCAATTGTGACAGATGCGCGTAGTAAAGAAACAATAAAAACTGAGCTTCAAAACAAACTTAACGAACAATTGAATGAGGCATATGAAGATGAAAAATGGCGTTTATATACACTGAGAGAAAAATATTCGAACATAGATTTTTATATTCAGGATAATACAAGCGGAAATTATATTTCTAATTTTGAAAAAGATTCTGATATTAAAAATCTGAAGGAAAATTATAAAACGAACGCACTTTTCTATTTTCATTATGATGGAAGAAATATAAAAACAACTCCCACAAATATAAATCTTAAAGAAAGCTTTTTAATTTTTGCTTTAGAGGAGCTTGGTATAATTTCAGAAAAAATTGATACTGAAATGTTGGCTGAAATTTTTGGTGACACTACCGTTTTTGTTAAAATCAATAATCCCGAAATAGCTTCCGATGCTTTTTTCACACTAAAGCAATCGTTTGATGAAAACAAATTTTTAATTCCTGTTGAGTTAAAAACGCAGACTATACTTTTCAGTATTTTAACACTCTCAGGTATAGTAGCACTTGCAATTCTTTCAAAACCCAAATATAAAGACGGAGTTCTGAAACTACCTTTTAACAAAAGAATTTTATTTTTTATACATTTACTGTTTTTCATAGCTCTCGTTGTTCTTATAATCTCGGGAATTGGCCTGTCGGTTTATGAAGATTATACTTCCAACCTACTTAATTTCACTCAGGAATTTGTTTTCTTACTCAATAATGATTCTATAACAATAATTGTCGGTATTCTTTTTGCTCTGTTAGTGTTAACAATTATAAATTTTGTGAATTATA
>JAFVWD010000025.1 GCA_017501865.1 Clostridia bacterium
AAATCGCGCATTAAAACACCTTTGTTCCCTGTAATATACGGTAATGTTTCAAGTATTGATATTTTCACAGATGACAAATTAAAAAATAAAAAGCTTGCCGTTAAAAAAGCAAATGAAATTATAAGTGAACTTCCCAAGGGTCTTTCAGACACCGAAAAAGCTCTTGAAATTTACAGGTATCTCCACAAAAATGTGGAGTACATAGATTACGATGAAACAAAGCAGGAAGAAAACTATATTTATGATGCTTTAGTTTTGGGCAAAACAAACTGCGACGGTTTTGCAAATGCTTTTTCTCTTTTATGTAAGCTTACAGATATTCCGTGCTTCGAGAAAATGTATCTTCCGAAAACCGGGGAAGATGATAAAGAGGAGCCTGAATCCACAAGTGAAACCACTCTGCCGCAAGAAGAAACAACTGAAGACAAAAAAATTCCGGCTGAGAGTGATGAAAAGGAGCAGGAACCCGACGAAAACGAGGGGCACACCTGGAATGTTGTAAAATTAGGTGGCAAATGGTACAACGCAGACGCAACAAATTCCACAATATGCTTTGAAGCGGACACGTGCGACACACTATATCCGTTCTTTGGCTTCAGCGACAAAAACCAGATTTACAATCATGTTTATGCTGAGCTTCTCCCCGTCTGCGAGGAGGATTTACTAAAACCTGACTGTACTCTGAAATCCTTCGCAGATGACGATGCCGTTTCTGAAATGAGTAAGGCATACTATAAAAATGACGAAAAATACATTTTAGTTTATGCTGAAGAAAAATCTGATTTATACGATGACACCATGCAGGAATTGGCAAATACGCTGAGAACATCTATCTACCACGAAAGCTACGAGGAATATTTTAGTAAGCTTTACTTTGTTTACCCTGAATAATTGCTTGAAAAGATTGACATAACTTCATATTTATTGTAAAATATTGAACTGTATAAAAATTTATAAACGAGAGTGATAAAATGCATTGGTCAGAAGAAATTGCTGAAAGAATAATTCAGCGCAACCCCAACAAAGAAGAATATGTTTGTGCCGCAGGTATAAGCCCTTCAGGTTCAATTCATATTGGTAACTTCCGCGATATTGCTACAAGCTATTTTGTAGTAAGAGCTTTAAGAAAAAAAGGTAAAAAGGCAAGACTTCTTTTCTCTTGGGACGAGTTCGACCGTCTCAGAAAAGTTCCTGTAAATGTTGCTGCCGTTGACAGCGATATGGAAAAATACATCGGCTGTCCTTATGTTGATGTTAAAAATCCTTTTACAGATGTACCTGAATTCAAAACCTATGCTGAATATTTTGAAAATGAATTTGAAACATCTATTGTAAAATTCGGCATTGATATGGATTACCGCCACCAGGCTGAAATGTACAGAAGCGGTAAATACACAGAGCATATAATCCACGCATTGAAGCACCGCGGTGAGATTTTTGATATTTTAGACAGTCACCGTACTCAGGCTGCTCAGCCGGGAGAGAGAGAAGCATATTACCCTATTAACATTTACTGCCCTGAATGCGGTAAGGATACAACAAAGGTGCATTCCCTTTCAGATGACTGCACAGTAGCGGAATATTCTTGTACCTGTGGTCATAAGGGCACCTTTGACTTCACCAAGGATTTCAACTGCAAATTGGCTTGGAAAATTGACTGGCCTATGCGTTGGATGTATGAGGGTGTTGACTTCGAGCCGGGCGGAAAGGACCACGCAAGTCCTCACGGCAGTTATGACACAAGTAAAGATATTGCTAAGAAAATCTTTAATTATGAGCCACCTATTTTCCAGGGCTATGAATTCATAGGAATTAAAGGAACAACAGGTAAAATGTCAGGCTCTTCAGGTCTTAACTTAACACCTGATACACTTTTAAGAATTTACCAGCCTGAGGTTATTCTCTGGCTTTACTCTAAAACAGAACCGCTTAAAGCCTTTGACTTCTGCTTTGATGATGGTATTCTTCGTCAGTATTTTGAGTTTGACAAGATGTACACAAATGTTAAAAACGGTACTGCTAACGAGAATGAAAAAGCAATAATGTACAACACAACTGTTGGCGACAGAGTTTTAGAAACAGTCCCTATGGGTCATCTTGTTCAATTAGGCTCAGTTGTTGATTTCAACATTCCGATGCTCGAAACAGTATTCGAAAAAATCGGCACACCTTACAAATACGAACAATTTTCTGACAGACTCGAAAGAGCAAAATATTGGCTTGAGCATTGTGCACCTGAAAGTGTTAACAGACTCAGAACATTAAGAAACTGGGATGTTTACGAAACACTTGATGATAATGCTAAAAAAGAAGTTGAGCTTTTATTTAACTTTATTAAAGCAGGCGGTTACGACCTTGATGAGCTCAACAAAAAGCTTTATGCTATACCTAAAGAGGTTCACGGAACCGACCTTGACGAAAAATCACTTAAAGCTATTCAGGGTACATTCTTCAAGAACGTTTACAAGCTTCTTATAGACAAAGAAAAAGGTCCGAGACTTTACTTATTCCTTTTTGCTATAGACCCTCAAAAGTATGTTGGTCTTCTTGACTTCTCTTACCCGAAAACAGAAGAAGAAATGAAAGCTCCTGTTGTCGAAGAGGTCGTAGAAAATGAAGACAAACACGTTTACGGTGAACCGGATGCGTTTGTACCATTCTCTGCTGACAGCATTTCTATTGACGATTTCTGCAAATTAGATCTCAGAGTATGTGAAATCATCAAGGCACAAGAAATAAGAAAATCTCACAGCTGCTTAAAGCTTACACTTGATGACGGCAGCGGTGAAAACAGAGTTATTGTTTCATCTATTAAGAGTGAATACACCTGCGAGCAATTAGTCGGAAAGAAAATTATTGTTGTTGCAAACCTTGAGCCTGCAAGAATTGCCGGTGTTGAAAGTCAGGGTATGCTCTTGGCGGCAACAAATGGTGCTTGCGGTTGCCAGGTAGTATTTTTACCTGACTGCGTACCAAACGGAACACAGATAAAATAATTCGCCTTGTAAATCGCGATATAAATTCCAACAAAGTAAATATATCGCAAAAAATCTATATTGAGCACAAAAACATCCTGTCAAACTTAGTATGTAAACTAAATCTGACAGGATGCTTTATTTTTCTCTATTACATATCAATTGAACAACTTCATCATTCTCGGTTGTTTTTAAGGTGACGGGGTTCGATTCCCGTCACATTCATATACCAATTTTCTTGTTTCTTTAAAAAATTCCTCAAACATACCTTGACTCAGAAATTCAGGATAACTCAGAACTAAAAGCGGAACCGCTTCTGCCTCGTGGTATGAGGGCTGTGTGTAATCATAAGAATTCACTCTGAAGCCGAGCTTCTCATAAAACCCGATTCGTTTTTTCTGTACCTCTGTTTCAGGGGCTTCTGCTTCTAAAATAATCGGCAAATTATACTGTTTTTTCAATAAATCAAAAACTTTTGAACCGTAGCCTTTACCACGAATCTCTTTATTTATTGCAATATGCTCAACAAACAAGAATTTACTGAAAGCCCAGAATACAATTAAGCCGACACTCTCGGCTCCATCAATAATTTCGCAAAAGTTGAATTCTTTTTTTAAAAAGCATTTTGCCTCGTCAGGCTCATCGCGTCTTTCTTCGTATGGAAATGCCTCAACAAGCCTTTTGTACAAGTCTGAAAAATTATTTTCTGTTATGTTGATTAATTTTATCATACCAAATCACTGATTCCTTTGAAATTATTTCTTATTTCATCAGTTGTTCCTGTTGAAATATAGTAATCATATTCCCTTGGTTCAAAGCTTTTAAATTCGTTATGCTTTACAACTGCAATATAAGAAGTTGGTGAATCTATTGATGGGTCTTTTTCATCTGTTCCGCCACGTTCAAACACACCTGTCAAAAATGTATCGTGAGATGGCATATAAAGACCTATACCGAAGCTGTCCGAAAATTCACCGCGATATGCTGACCAATGCTCAACGGATGTGAATTTAGGGTAACCCTCTTCTGCCCAGAAACCGAGTGTATTATTTGTTACAAGCTCGTTATCCTTTGAGAAGGGCTCAGCACCATTATAATAAACGAAGGTATTAAGTGGCTCAATGCAATAAAATGCCGGTAATTCCTGATCCGCGGTTGCTGCAGGATATCCCGAAAAATCGGTAAATCTGCACTTTACGTGAACATTATTATTCTCTATTGTATACCAGGCTTCCATATAAGACGGTGTAATACATTCTTTAGACTTCGCCCAATCGAGTGGCCTGCATTTCACATAAATTTCAGTATCAGTACATTTTATATCTACAATTTTACTGTTGTCACCATACTGGTTACCACCCTGAACAGGATTATAACTCCACTCGTTATCCATAAAAATACCTGGTTCGTACGGTGCCTCTATTGTACCGTAATAGGACTGCTGTACCAATCTGCCGGGATCGAAACGATTAATAAGATTAACCTCTGAATTTACGACACCTGTGTCATATCTTTCTCCTGCATCTGAGTCAACCTTGATTTTGCCGTCAACTTTTACTGCTTCTACATCAGAATCCATATCTTCAAGGTAAGAAAGTGCACCACCCCAAAGCAAATCTACACCAAGCTTGAATTTTTCTGTTTCAATGTATACCTCTTGCTCGGGTAACTCACGCAAGAACAATGTTGAGGTTAATATTTTTACATCTGCCTCTTCTGAATTAAGAGGTTCAATTGTTAATTTTGTAAGCTCTTTTGCAGTTCTTCTTTCTAAGGCATCATCTATAAAGCTATAAAATTCAGTAACTGTTTCGCTTGGCTCAAGGAAAAAGCTTTCGTTAACCTTATCTCCCCTTACCTTGTATGTAAAAGTGCATTTCAAATAAGAATCGGAAGTGTATTTAATTCCGTAATAATTAAATTCCTTGCCGTAATCCTTTACATCAATTTCAGTTTTCTCTTTAATTGTTATTACTCCGTTTGTAGAAATACCGCCGTCTAAGATTTCGAAATCAGTATCGTAATTTTTAAAAATAAAACCGCTGACTAAAGAAACAAGACTCATTATGAATGCTATAAGTTTTTCAAACATTGTTATTTCCCCTTTACAACCTTTTTAATTGTTATTTCATTCATAGCAAATAATAATGCACAGAATACAACCAGAACCACCGGTGTTATTTTAAAGGTAGTCGCCGATGCCGTATAGCCGAAAACAAGCTGTACCAAAAAGCCTATTGCATAAGCACCACCCATATGAAAACCTGTTAAATCAGCTGAATACTCTTCACCAAAGCGTGCAGGAACAGAATGAAGAATGCTCGGGAAAACAGGACCGAAGCCGAAGCCTATAAGTAATAATCCTATTATCGAAATTTCGCCTAACGGCAACAATAACAGAACCATTCCTAAAAATGAAATTGAAATACCTCCGCGAATCAGGGTGTTGTCGCTTGCCTTGAGTGAAACAAAGCCTGAGACTAATCTGCCAAGCATTATTCCGCCGAAGTAAACAGAAACCCACCTTGCGGCTATATCGGGTGCCGTACCGTAAACATTTACAAGATATGTCGCACCCCAGGTGCCTATAAGAAATTCCATACTACAATAAAAGCCCTGCGAAAGAATACTCGTTATGACACCTTTTATTTTGAAAATATTTACTTTTTCTGTATTTTTATTTTCAGTCTTTTCGCTATGATCTATTTTTACATCGATACCGCGCCATTTTTTCAGTGAAAGCAGCACTATAACTGCCACAATTGCCTGCAGTACAGCTACCGCTCTGTAGCCGTAACGCCAACCGCCTGTACCACCACCTAAAAACTGTGCCATTATTAAAGGACTTATTGTAACACCGACTCCCCAGAAGCAATGAAGCCAACTCATATGCCTTGCCTCATAGTGAAGTGATATAAAATTGTTAAGCGCGGTGTCAATGGCACCTGCTCCGTAGCTCATTACAACAGTAAAAAGCATCATAACCCAAATATTGGGTGAAAAGCTTATTCCGACTAACCCTATTACCGTTAAAAAAGTAGAAAACAATGTTACCAGAGGTGTTCCGAATTTTCTTATAACATAACCTGCAACAAACGAAACACCGCCCGAACAAACACCTGTTACAATACTGTAAAACGATGCAAAGCTTTCAGGAATCATAAAATCGTTATGAACAACAGGCCATGCAACACCGAACAGCGAGTCCGGAAGCCCAAGTGAAATAAAAACAATATAAATTACTACAAGAATAGAAACCATTATTTTCCACCTATGATACTTAATCTGTGCAATGCTCTTGTTACCGCCATATAAAGATATGCTTTATTTTCATTACCTGAAAATACATTATCTTTATTAAATACTATTACACTGTCAAATTCAAGACCTTTTGTTAAAATTAACGGCATAATAACCGGTGCATCACTTAAAACACACGATTTATTGTCACAAAGACGCAAATCAGGCATTTCGTTTATTAGCTCTTTGTGTAATTCTCTTGCCTCGGCGATTGTCTTAGTTACTATTGCAACAGAATGGCTTTTTTTACGATACTCTTTAATGACACCGGAAACCGCTTTTATGTCACTTACAAAGTCAATCTCTTCACCGTGTCTTGAGAAAATATCATAGCTTCGCTCCTCAGACAAAAGAGAGACCGCAAATTTATTAATTTCTTCTGTTGAACGGTAGCTTCTGTTAAGATAAAGCGAGTTCGCAGAATATAATTCTTCAAGCTTTTCTATATCTACAGAATTTATTTCAGGATTTATTGCCTGATTTGTATCTGCCAGCAAGGTGAACTTTGCTCTCGGGAACATTGTTAAAACAATTTTATGCTGAAGAAGGCTTAAATCCTGTGCCTCATCAATTAAAATATGCTTTACTCCTGACAACAATGCACCGTCACCCATAACACACTTTACATAAACAATTGCAAGTGCATCGGGGAAATCTATAATTTTACTTTCTACCTGTTTCTTTGTAAGCTCATAAATTTCTTTGTTCTCACCTATTGCATCAATGTAGCTTTCTAAAATACCAAGGTAAATTTCAGCAGGATTTGCAAGAACTGCAGAACGAAGAAGACGCCCTGTATTATGCTTTAACTCGCGGCGCTTTATTTTATAAAGCTTACTTGTATCCTCATCTATTGATGATTGTACGTCTATAATTTCATAAATTTTCTCTTTATTTTCAATAAAATACTCATCTATAACCCCGTTAACGAAGCTTACTAATCTTTCTGCTCTTGCAGAAGGTGCGTTTTCACTGTTCGACTCATATCTTTCAAGAATATCATCTTTAGAAATAATGACATCATCATATAGCTTTACATCTTCAAACTCGGGGGTATAGTTTTCTGCATGAACCTTTAAGTAATCTATAAATTTCTCATCATATTTTAAAACTGCATTCTTTTTTCGTTGCTCATTACCTACAATCAGGGAATCTGCAAGATCGTAATAGTCAAGAACACTGTATCCCTCAAGCTCTGCCTTGAAGATATTGTAAAAACTTGCGTAATTAATAGGCATTTCTCCAAGCTCAGGAATAATATCTGCAACATAGCTTGAAAAAATATCGTTATTTGAAAACATTACTATTTCAGAAGAAGCAAGTTCTTTTCTGTTTCTGTAAAGCAAATAAGCAATTCTATGGAAGCCTACTGAAGTTTTTCCGCTTCCTGCAGGACCATACACTATTAAGTTTTTGTTATCAGAATAACGTATTGCCTTGTTTTGCTCCCTCTGAATAGAATTAACTATAACTCTCAGATGCTCGTGGGTATTTTCTGACAAAACATCTCTTAAAATATCATCATCAATTTTAATATCACTGTCAACAAATCCCTTTAACTCACCATTTTCAAATTTATATTGGCGTCTTAATGTAAGCTTACCTTCAATAACACCTGACGGTGCATTAAAAAAAGCCTCGCTTGTACTGAAATCATCGTAAAAAAGCGAAGAAACCGGAGCGCGCCAGTCACACACAAGTGTGTTATAAGTATCTTGCTCCTGCAAGGTTTTCAAGCCTATATAAACCTTCTGCAATCTGCCTGATTTATTCGGTGTAAAATCAACTCTTGCAAAATACGGTGCATTTCTTAATTTATCATAAAAATATATTTCGTAATTTGCATTTTCTATTTCTTGCATCTGATTTTCCATTTCATAATGCAATTCTGTAAGCTCAACACCTGCATACATACCGCCGTTAGGGTTGTCCTCATTGAATTTTTCACCCTGTGCCTTAACACGTGCCTTATATGTTACTATAAGATCCTTAAGACGGATTATTTCACTGTTCAGAAATTCTTTTACCTTACCGAAATAGAGCTGCTCTTGCTGTTCTTCTTTTGAAAACATTTTTTCATATTACCTTTCAAAAATATGATTTATGCGTAAAGGTTATTATAGCATAATATATTATTATCATCAAGTGTTGACTTTAAATTACTTAAAGCTATAATAAATATTAAAGTTATTTTGAAGGACTGAAATTATGAAAATATCATACAGCCACGAGTCAATCCGTCTTACCGGAAGATGGGACACTCAGAACGAAGAATTTGCAACAGCTACTGCCACGGGAAGCTATATAGAATTTGCTTTCAGGGGCACCTGTGCTACTGTGCTTTTTAATTGCGACGACAATAAATATCCCTTCCCACACCTCTGGATTCAATTGGACGATGGTTGTCTTACAGAAGCTATGGTTGACAACTACATAAGAATCGTTGCAAAGAATGACTCTGAGCATATTTGCAGAATAATTTTCAAAGGCACTGTTGAAGAGTACAGGCGCTGGTTTTCGCCACTTGAGAATAAAATTTCCTTCTGCGGTGTCATTACCGACACCCCTGTAAAAATTGAAGAGGATACGAGAAAAACTATAGAATTTGTCGGAGATTCTATTACAGAAGGTGTTTTAACCGATGAAAACTATTACGGTGAAAACGGTGAAAATAAATTTTCTATAGGACAATTCAACAGGGTTTACCAGGATGATGTTACAGCAACATATGCCTGGCTTACTGCTGAAAAGTTGAATTTGAGACCGATTTTTATGGGGTACGGAGCAGTAGGTGCTACTCACTCAGGAATGGGTGCCGTTCCTAAAGCAGATGAAAGCTATCCTTTTAACTTTCATAATTCACCTGTAACCCATAAAAATGCTGATTACATATTAATAAACCACGGTGCAAATGACAGAAACGGCACGGTTGAATGCTACCTTGAAAATTATAAAAAGCTCTTGGATGTTATAATTCAAATGAATCCTGAATCAAAAATCATTTCACTTTCTGCTTTTTGTGGAGCATTTCATTCTGAGCTTGGTGAATTTATTAAAGAATACAACCAAAATAACGGTACAGATATTTTCTTTATTGACTCAAACGGTTGGGTTCCTGTTGAACCGTTACACCCTGACAGAAACGGTCACAGAATTATAGCTGAAAATCTTGCTTCTTGTTTTCCTTTATAAAATTAACGGTGTCGGCAGTTTGTGATTCTGCTGACACCGTTTTTAGTTATATTTTTATTTTTTTCACTGCAAAATTTGCCATAACAACAGCAACTGCACCTGCGACTAATTTACCTATAATAACCGCTAAAATATGTTCACCGTTATAAGAAAGCGTAAATGCTAAATGGTCGCCGAAAACAAATGCTCCCGAAACACAGAACGCAAGATTAAGCACTCTGCCCTTTCTGTTCATTTTATCGGCATTTTCAATTGTAGCTATGCTGTTTGCAAGAGTTGCAACAAAACCTAAAACAGAAGTTTCATCAAGCCCTGTTTTTTCACCCAATTTTTTAAAGGGTTTATTTAAAAGCTTTGAAACAATAGCTATAAGCGGGAATGTACCCGAAAGCACAACTCCTATATGAAATATTATTTTAAAGCCTTCATCAATCGGTGTTGTTTTTTCTAATATTGTCCATTTTGTAAGATATTGTAAAATACCAATTGCAAGACCTGCAGTAACTAAAATTAATATTGCCTTACCTAAAACACCGAATATTTTAATGCAGATACCGGGAATCTTTAAAAGTCCGACAACTATAATCAACGAAAAAATAATAATTGGCACCAGATTTAAAATAAGTGTCAGAACGTCTACACCCATAACAAGTCCTGAAACAAAACAACCTACGGGAATGGTGCTTATACCGCAAAGCAGACCTAAAAAAACATCCTTATGGTGCTCCTTGCTTATTGAGCTTATAGAGACAGGAATGGTAAATGATATAGTCGCACCTAACATAGATGCCACAACAAGTCCGTGAAACGAGCCCAAAAGTGCGTTTTCGCACACAGAATCGGCAAGTGCTGCACCGCCCATATCATTTGCAAAAACAATTCCCGCTATTGCCGAGGGGTCAAATCTGAAAAGATTTGCCACAGGCTTTATAACAGGCAGAAGTATGTCTGAAAGTGTGGGGGCTATTGTTATCATACCAAGCATTGACATCGTAAGCGGTGCTATTGTATGTATACCCTTTTCAAATTCGTCACCTAATTTCAGGTGATTGCCCGTCATTCTGTCTATAGCACCGATTAAAGCAAATATAGCCATTGTGACTGATAATGCGTATTCCATAAGTTTTCACCTTCTGCTTTCCTTCTTTGGAGCCTGTAGGATGAACGGAAATCCGTCTATAAAAACACGGTTCAGATAATTCTTTTCACCCTGACTGAGTTTCTTTATTAATGTTAATAGCTGATAACTAAAAAATTCCGCCCGCTTTCGCGAACGGAATTTTTGGCGCGCCGGAAGGGACTCGAACCCCTGACCTACTGGTTCGTAGCCAGTCACTCTATCCAACTGAGCTACCGGCGCAAAATGGAGCGGATGACGAGGCTCGAACTCGCTACCTCCACCTTGGCAAGGTGGCGCTCTACCAGATGAGCTACATCCGCAAATGCAAGGCATATTATACATATAAAAACCATTGTTGTCAAGGGTTTTTTCTGTAAAGTTTCAAAAAGTTTTATTTTTTTCATATTTTTTAAAAAAAGGTATTGACAAATATAAACTTTCAAGTTATAATCATCGTGCTCAGTTGAGAGCGACATCACTCTTTCAGCGGGTGAGTTTGTTGTTTTCATATATATGGCGGAATAGCTCAGTTGGCTAGAGCGTCCGGTTCATACCCGGCAGGTCGTAGGTTCAAGTCCCACTTCCGCTACCAAGTCAACTTTCTTACCTGCTGGAGTGTTAAATATAGAAGAACAAAGTTCTTCAAAATATGGCCCGGTGGTCAAGCGGTTAAGACACCGCCCTTTCACGGCGGTAACGGGAGTTCGATTCTCCCACGAGTCACCACCGCTTGAAAAGCTCCCTTCCCAAAGGGAGCTTTTCTTTTTTGTCTGCGCGAGCGCAGCAAAAAAATTACAAAAACCTATTGACTTTTGTTTTTCGTTGTGATATAATACACGAGCGAGAAAAGCAAGGCATACAAAATGGCGAATTAGCTCAGTTGGCTAGAGCGTCCGGTTCATACCCGGCAGGTCGTTGGTTCAAA
>JAFVWD010000026.1 GCA_017501865.1 Clostridia bacterium
CTTTTTGGTCCGAGTGACGAGACTTGTGGGCTTTGCCCACAAATTTGCTGCGCAAATTGCCCGATTGTGTTCGCCTTCGGCGAGGGAGTTCAAGTCTCTGTGCACAAATATAGACAAAATAAAAAAGCACAGACAATCAGACGATTATCTGCACTTTTTGGTCCGAGTGACGAGACTTGAACTCACGACCTCTTGACCCCCAGTCAAGCGCGCTACCAACTGCGCCACACCCGGTTAGTGTATAGTATATTAACACAAAGCATTTCATTTTTCAAGTGTTTTATCAGAAAAGGTGATTTTTACTTTAGTTTGTTAAAGTGATAAACAACAAAAAATCCAAATTTACTATAAATACAGACAAATTTTGTGTTTTGTGAGAGAAATTCAACATTTTTTTGAAAAAATATCGAAAAATTTACAAAAAACTATAGACAAATGGAAAATTATGTGATAATATTATAAACAAGAAATACGAGAGTATTTCGAAATCTCCTTTTTATTTCATTATAATTCTCCCCCAAAAACTAAGCAGAAGCCACGAAAAGATCTCCCAACTTTTCGTGGTTTTTGCTTTTTTGTAAGCTGATATATTTTTAATTGTATCAGGAATATAATTTTAACTTGTGATTTAATTTTCTTTTCTGTAAAAATAGGTGATTTTTGTTGGTGAATATGCACAAGAAAGAATGTGAGATTGTGCAATAATGTGAAAAAAATGTGTTTTTTGCTTATTTATATAGACAAAATGTTGGATTTTTGTTATAATTTCCATAAGCAGAATTATTTCCCCAAATAATTCTTTGTGCCATTATGGTAACTTATTTCGAAGAAGGTGTGTTTATGAAAAAAATTTCATTTAAAAAACCTAATTTTCATAAAGGTGAGCATAAGAAGCTCGACATGAAAAATATTAATGCAGATTCTCTCAAGAAAATCAAATTCAGACAGAAAAAAGACAATGCAAAATTAACCCGTGAACAACAAGAAGAAGGTCTTCTTAAGAAAAATATGTTCATAATAGCCGCTATTGCTATGTATTATGCAATTTCTAAAGGTATAAACGGTTTGGTTATGCAAGGTGTTGTTATAACTGTTGCAGTTGTTGCTGTTGTTACAACTTTCTTCATTCTTAAGAAGCTTAATGTTAAGATTTATGCACGCGGTGCGCTTATTACTTCCGCACAGTTGCTGTTAATTTTCGGTATTTCCTTCTTTGGAACAAGCCTTACTGACGACTTTATTCTCTATGCAGTAAGTGCTATTATGTCAGGTATTTACTTCAGGCCTTCTTACATTTTCATTCAGATGGGTCTTTTAAATGTATTCCTTTTAGGTGTTTACACATTAAAACCGGAAATGTTCGGTTTCAAATTAGACGATGTTCCTATGTGCTGGATTTGTGCTAACGCAGCTTTACTTGTATGTTACATGATGGTTAACCGCGGTAAAACTCATATTGACAGAGCACAGAAGGAAGCAGAGGAAAGTGCAAAGCTTATTGAGGAGCTTGCAAATATTCATACTCAGCTTTCAACAAACGTTTCAGATACATATCACGAAATTATCAGTCTTACTGCTGCAGGTGAATCAATTCAACAAGCAGGTGACAATCTTCAGACAACTAATACTGACATTGGTTATACAGTTGCAGAAACAACAGATGCTGTTCACAATCTCTTCTCTGATATTGCTCAGTGCGTAACATCATCTGACAAGATTTCAGGTGTTGTTTCAAGTGTTAACTCAATGGTTGTTACAAACCATGATAATATTGAAGCAACCGCAACACACCTTTCTTCTGTAGATAACAGTATGGTTCACCTCGATGAACTCATCAATAATCTTCAGACTGCTATGGAGAGAATTAAAACCTTCTCCAATGAAATTGATAACATTGCACGTCAGACAAATATTCTTTCGCTCAATGCTGCTGTTGAGGCTGCACGTTCCGGTAAGGCAGGCGCAGGCTTCGCAGTTGTTGCAGGTGAGGTTAGAACTCTTGCGGCACAAAGTAAAGAATGTTCAAATGCTATTAATGCAGTTATTGCGGAGCTCGATTCTATGATGGTTTCAACAAAGGAACAGTCGAAAATCGGTGTTGGTGCAGTTACTGAGTCACAGAAACAGCTTGGCATATTAAACGACAGCTTTACTACTCTTAAAGAGCAAATTGACCAGGTTGAGCAGGCAATTGATGAACAAACTATTGCAATTCAGAGAATGCAACAAATCGGTTCTGATCTTGTTGAAAAGATGAAGAAGGTTGACGTTGACTGTGTTAACGGTAAAACCGATGCTGACGGATTGTTCGAACAGATTGTTCTCTTTAATGACAGTATGCAGTTGCTTTCAAAGAGCGCTGACAGCATAAAGTCATTGACAGATTCTATTTCTACTGAAATTGAGGATGCAGAGTAATTAAAACAGACGGGGGTTGAGTTTTTCAATCCCCGTTTTAAAATTAAGGAAGGTTTAAATTATATTATGAGAAACGTAAAAAGCATTAAGTGTATAATAGCAGCAGTTTTGGTAGTTGCCATTGTTGCTTGCGGAGCTCTTGTTGCTACTAAAACAGGTGTTTTTGAGGAAGAGACAACAACCACAGAACCTGTTACTGTTCCAACAGCCAGAGTAACATTTATAGAAGGAATTACCGTGAATGAATGTTTTAAGCTTTTAGAAGAAAATTCTGTTGCTTCGTACGATGAATTAATGCAGGCGGCGCAAAATTACCAATTTACAGGCAATAAAGTTTTCAGCGATATCCCTGTTGAAAATAACAGGGCATTTAAGCTTGAGGGTTATCTTTTTCCTGACACATACGATTTTTATCTGGATGAATCTCCTGAGAGTGTAATAGAGCGATTTTTAAGTAATGCTGATTCAAAGATTACAGATGAAATGAGAGCGAGAGCAAGTGAGCTCGGGTACACTATGGATGAAATACTGACAATTGCGTCAATTATTCAGGCGGAGTCTTATTTTGAAAAGGATGCACCGCTTATAGCAAGTGTTATTTATAACAGATTAGAGTCAGGCACACCTCTCGGAATGGATTCAGCTTGGTTTTATATAGAGCGTAATATAGGTGATTACCTGGGTGAAGAAAGTATAGAAAAATACGAAGAGTACTATCACACTTACGATTTCCATGGGTTGCCGGAGGGGCCTATTTGTAACCCGGGTATGGTTGCAATTAATGCAGCTCTTTACCCAGAGGAAACTGATTACTTCTACTTCTGTAATGATGAAGATGGAAATATATATTACGCTGTAACAGACAGTGAACATATAGAAAATTGTGAAAAAATAGGTATATATTAATAAAAAGCCGAGATTTAAATCTCGGCTTTTTGCTATAAATATCGTTTTTATTTTTGCGGCTTTTTTGCTTCGACTCTGTTTATTGAAAAACCCAAGCCTGAAAAGCGACGTTCATATTCAGTCATAATGTTGTTTTCGGCATATTCGGAATTATGTAAATCGTATGTCAGGGCATTAAGCTCCCAATTACACTCTTTAAATTCTTCAACTGAAAAATCGAAAAGAGGCCTGTTGTCAGTTTTAAAGTTGATTTCGCCGTCATCCTTTAAAATTGTTTTATATATCTCAAGAAAGCTTCTGTGGGTAAGCCTTCTTTTTTCATGACGAGCCTTTGGCCACGGGTCAGAAAAATTAAGGTAAATTCTGTCTATAGATTTTTCTTCGAAAAATTCAGTTAATTCCTTTGCATCACAGCAGCAGACTCTGACATTTGTAAGGCCCGAGTTTTTGATTTTTTCTGCAGCCATAACAAGAACATCGTGAACCTTCTCAATAGCAAGAAAATTAATATCAGGGTTGTCCTTCGCTGTTCCGACAATGAAATCACCTTTACCGCAGCCTATTTCAATTCTTACAGGGTTATCGTTATCGAAAAGATTTTTTGGATTTTTTTGGGCTACACTCAAATCATTTATGACAATTTCTCCACAGGCAGCCATTCTTTCGGCACCATGCTTTTTCTTTTTTACTCTCATAATTACCTCACTGAAAATAACAAACTAAAATTTAATACTGTTATTATAAATAGCAACGAAGTTTTTGTCAAATATGTGTTGGAAAGAATTGCAATATATGTTATACTTAGAAAAATTACGAAAAACAGAGGTGTGAGTATGAAGTTTCCGAAATACAGAGAGCCGGATTTCACAAAAGAGCCGTTTCTCTCTGCTCCTGATGTTAAAACGGAAAAGGCCGGTGTAAATTATTTACCTGAAAATTTTTATGCCACAACTATTTACCCGGAGTATTTTAAAATTAACGGCGAATGGAAAATGATAAAAGAAAGCCGTATGGATTCTGTAATTGTCATTAAAGATGGCGAACCTGTAGTTACAGAGCCGCGCAGAGTGAAGGAAGGCGACGAGGTAGTTGTCGGCAGACATGATGACGGTTCAACGGGTGTCTTTGTAAATGCCGATTGTTTTGAAACTGATGTTGAAAACGAAAATCATGACTCTACTTTTGCATTCAGAACAGGTCAGTCGCGTGAAACCTCTTTTTCGCGTGAATATGATATTCTTTATGATATTCTTAAAAACGACCGTGATAATGGTCATATTGTATGGGTGTTAGGCCCTGCGTGTGCATTTGACAGCGACAGCCGTAATGCAATGGCAAATCTTATTAAAAGAGGCTATTGTCATGCTCTTTTTGCGGGCAATGCTTTGGCAACACACGACCTTGAGGCTTCGGTATTCCATACAGGCTTAGGGCAGGATATTTACACTAAAAAGCTTATGAAGGATGGTCATTATAACCATCTTCATACTATAAATCTTGTACGTAAATCAGGCTCAATAAAGAATTTTATTGAGGAAAATAATATTGAAGACGGAATTATGAGCGCCTTGGTAAAAAATGATGTACCATTTGTTTTAGCCGGTTCAATCCGTGATGACGGTCCGCTTCCTGAGGTTGTTCATAGTGTATATGACTCACAGGATAAAATGCGTGAGCACACAAAAAAAGCTACTACAGTTATAGCACTTGCTACTCAGCTTCACACGATTGCTACAGGTAATATGACACCATCTTACTGTGTGGTTAACGGAGAGGTCAGACCTGTTTACATTTATAGTGTAGATATTTCTGAGTTTGCAGTTAATAAATTACACGACAGAGGCTCACTTTCCGTAAAAGGGTTAGTTACAAATATTCAGGATTTTTTAGTACATCTTGAAAGGAATTTAAAATAAATGGATAAACAAAAAACGAATAATACAGAAAGCAAAGAGCTGGGTATATCGCTTGATAAAAAAACGGTTATAGCCATTCTTTCGGCACTCGTGGTAATTATGGTGCTTGTGGGTGTTCTGACACAGGTTTTGCCCCGCGGTGAATACGATGTTATAGAGAAAGACGGCTACGAGCAAATTGTAAACGGTACATATACAGAGCTTAATGACTATAAAATGCCGGTATGGAAGATTTTTTTAGCGCCGATTCTTTGTTTTACAAGCAGCTATGCAGGTACAGGAATTCTGATTATTGCAATGGTTGTTCTGATTGGCGGAGCTTTCCTTATACTCGACAAATGCGGTGTTATGAAGTTTATGATGGCTTCTCTCATTAAAAAATTCAGCAACAGAAAATATGTACTGATGGCAATTATAATTTTTTGTTGTATGGCATTAAGCTCGGTTGCGGGTGTGCTTGAGGAATCTGTTACACTTGTACCTATAGCTGTCGCGGTGTCGCTGGCTTTAGGTTGGGACTCATTAGTAGGTTTAGGTCTTAGCCTTGTGTCTATTGCATGGGGATTTACAGCAGCAACTTTTAATCCCTTTAATGTAGCAACTGTTCAGAAGCTTGCAGGATTAGAGGTTTTTTCAGGCCTTTCATTGAGATTGCTTGTATTCGCAGGGGTTTATTTAATTCTTTTTGCATTCCTTTTTGTTTATGCGAGAAGAATAGAGAAAAATCCTCAGAAATCTTTAGTTTATGAGTCAGATAAGGCTCTCAGAGAAAAATATAAAATTGAAGATGTTGATGCAGTTTTAAGTAATGAGGAAACAAAAAAAGGTGCTAAAGCATTTCTTATTTGTATGTTTATAGATGTTTTAGCAATAATTGCAGATTTTGTAATGGATTTAGGCGGAGCACTTTCTCTGCCTGCAATGGCAATTCTTTTTACTGTAGGTGGAATTCTTGCAGGATATTTTACAGGTCTCAGGGGTAGGGCACTCGTAAAAAGCTTTCTGACAGGCGCAAAAACCATTGCCCCCGTAATTCCTGTAGTTATTTTTGTTGTAGCTATTTCTTACATTTTGGCAGAAGCAAAAATTATGCATACAATACTTTTTAATGTTTACAACCTTTTACAAGGTCTTTCACCTTATGTTGCAATAATTTTACTCTTCTTGCTTATTGCGTTTTTAGAGTTTTTTATAGGAAGTGGTACTGCAAAAGCATTTTTAATTATGCCTTTAATAGCACCTCTTTCTGATTTGGTCGGTATTACAAGGCAGTCGATAGTAACAACCTTTTGCC
>JAFVWD010000278.1 GCA_017501865.1 Clostridia bacterium
AGCTGTGTTACCTACTCCTCAAACGTAGGTGCTGAAAACACCCCTGCATCATTCTCGCTGAGTATTTCAGTCAGCGGCGGTGTTGTAGTAACCGAAACAACTACTTCAGTTGCAGTTACAACCGCTGAGTCTACAACGGCAGCACAGTAAGGAGGCACGGTATGAATAAAAATTTGAATGAAATTTCACTCGAAGATTTAAAAAGCTCCCCTTACTTTATTCTGACTTGCTTTGTTTTGGTAATACTTGTTGTAGTAGGTCTTATATCCTATTCAATTTATTACATTTTCGGAATAAAGCAGGAATTGGTTGATACAAGAAAGTCATATTCTGATCATCTTCTGGAAATTGCGACTCTTGAAGAGTTAAAAGCACAAAGCCAGAAGGCCGAAGAACAACTTCTGGTTTATAAAGAGGTTCTTCCTGATGGCTTGGGCGATGTTTATGTTCTTGCAGAGAATGCCGAAAAGCTTTGTAATAATTTCAACCTGAAGGTTGTTGCGTTTGATGAGCCTTCGGAGGAAGCTTCAGATACAAAAGAAACCGTTCTTAACCTTACGGTAGAGGGTTCTTTTACAAATATCATTAATTTTATGCAATATATTTCAACATTACGTCAGATACACAGAGTAGATGCAATTACTCTGAATTCTGATGGTGAAGGTTTGTATACTGCAGAAATGACAATTGCTGTTTTATCTCAGGACGGCGCAAGCGGACTTATAGCTCCGGTTGAGTAATTGTCACATCGTTGCTTTAATGTGGAAAGTTAAAGTTTTATAACGAAGGAGAAAATTGTTTTGGCTGATAATAATGTAGTAATTCCCGGTAGTATAGGTTATTTTTTAATAAAAGGTAATATTATAACAGAAGAACAGCTGTTTCATGCACTTGATTTACAGGCACAGGAAAAAGGCCTTTTAGGTCAGATTCTTGTTGATTTAGGTTACTGTACCGAGGCTGATATTTCAAGAGCTATAGAGCAGAAAACCGGCTGTAAATATGTTTCTATTGAAGAAATTGGTGTTAACTTTGCAATAGCAAATTTAGTTCCTATTGAATATAGTGTTAAGAAGGTTGTTTTACCTCTTTATGAGGAAGACGGCAAGCTCTTCGTGGCTATGAAGAACCCTAATGATGTTGTTACAAGGGATAACCTTTCTGTTATTTCAGGTGGTATGGAAATTGTACCGGTTATTGTTACCGATACTGAACTCGATGCTGCACTCGATACTATTCTCAATAACATAAATGTTGATGAATTTGCTGAAGAAGAAGAACAGGACGAAGCACTTGAAGCACTTGACAGTGACTTGGATGAAAAACCGGCAGTTCAGCTTGTTAACCAGGTTATTACAAATGCTGTTCGTTCAGGCGCATCAGATATTCACTTTGAACCTATGGAAAAAACCTTGCGTGTTCGTCTTCGTATAGACGGTGTTCTTCATGAAGTTATGTCTCAGCCTATAAAGCTTCACGCATCTGTTGCTTCGCGTGTTAAGGTTATAGGTAATATGGATATTGCCGAAAGAAGAATTCCTCAGGACGGTCGTACAACTGTTAAGGTTGACGAAAGAACCTTCGATATACGTATTGCAGTTTTACCGTCTGTTTACGGCGAGAAGATTGTTATGCGTCTTCTTGAGAGAGGTTCTAAGTCTGTTCAGCTTAAGGATATTAAATTCTCAGCCGATCAAGAGGCGAGATTCTTAAAAACAATTCACTTACCATACGGATTCCTGCTTGTTACAGGTCCTACAGGTAGCGGTAAATCTACAACTCTTTATGCTACACTTTCAGAAGTAAGTGATATTTCAAAGCACGTTATTACACTTGAAGACCCTGTTGAGCGTCGTATGGCAGGTCTTTGCCAGGTTCAGATGAATGCAAAAGCAGGTATGACCTTTGCAGCAGCACTCCGTTCTGTGCTCCGTGCCGACCCCGATATCGTTATGGTCGGTGAAATTCGTGACGGTGAGACTGCTAAAATTGCGGTTGAGTCAGCTCTTACAGGTCATATGGTTTTCTCGACCTTGCATACAAATGATGCTCCCGGTGCAGTTACCCGTCTTGATGAAATGGGTGTTGAACCATTCCTTACAGCATCGTCACTGGTTGGTGTTTTAGCACAACGTCTTGTACGTGTTCTTTGCCCGCGTTGTAAAGAAGAAGTAGAGATTACTTATAAAGAGCTTTTGGAAAGTATGCCTGACTTCCCTCACGAGGGTAAGAAAATGACAGATACAATTAAAATCCATAAAGCCAAAGGTTGCATTGCTTGTAACAATACAGGTTACAAGGGTCGACAAGGTGTTTTTGAATTCTTACAAGTTACAAATGAAATGCGTGATCTTATTATAAGACGTGCAAGCGCAGCAGAAATCAAAGAGCTTGCAGTTAAGCAGGGTATGCATACTCTTCGTCAGGAGGGTATTGACAAAATCCTTGATGGTACAACGTCAGTAGAAGAAGTTCTCCGCGTTCTTGTATAATTCATATTTTGTTCATTCAATTTGCTAAAAAAGCAAAATTGTAATGTTGAAAAGTGTTATTATAAAAGTAGGAG
>JAFVWD010000279.1 GCA_017501865.1 Clostridia bacterium
TAT
This sequence comes from Clostridia bacterium, assembly GCA_017501865.1. Classification (GTDB taxonomy): domain Bacteria; phylum Bacillota; class Clostridia; order Oscillospirales; family Acutalibacteraceae; genus DTU089. The sequence continues at coordinate 4 of JAFVWD010000279.1, forward strand.
AAAACATAAATTTTCATCATTTTTAGTTTGTTTGTATTTTAAATGGGTTCTATAGGCTTATTAAACCTACAGAACCCATTGCTATATCTGGTTTTATATGGTCTGCGCTTTTTTTACATCCCCCTTTCATTACATAAATATCTTAATCTCAACAAATAAAACTATTTAATTAATTCTTTAAATTCATCTTCGTTAATAACCTTAATGCCAAGCTCGTTTGCTTTTCTGAGCTTGCTACCGGCATCCTCGCCTGCTAAAACTACACTTGTTTTCTTTGAAACCGAGCCTGAGGTTTTACCGCCGAATCTTTCTATTATTTCACTTGCTTCTGTTCTTGTGAATTGTGACAAGGTACCTGTTAAAACAAACGTTTGACCCGCAAAACGTGAATCCTCCGTTTCAGAAAGGTTTTCCATATTGACTCCAACTGACTTTAATTCATTTATAAGCTCACGGGTCTGCTCCAATGCTAATGTGTCTGTAAAGGTTTTAGCCATTACATCACCAAATCCATCTATAGACAAAACATCTTCAAGTGTTGCATCCAAAAGAGCATCCATTGTATTAAAACGTTTGCTTAAAAGCTTTGCAGCCTTCTGCCCTATATGCCGTATACCCAAAGCAAAAATAACTCTGTACAAATCATTCTTTTTAGAATTTTCAATTGCATTCAGAAGATTTTGCGCACTTTTCTCACCCATTCTTTCAAGAGAAGCGATATCCTGTGACTGTAAATGGTAAATATCTGAAGCTTTTTCTATAAGCTTCTCATTTACGAGCACCTCAAGAACCGCATCGCCCAACCCCTCAATATCCATAGCATCTCTTGAGCAGAAGTGAATAAGCTTTCTGAGAAGCTGTGCCGGACAATCCGGGTTAAGACAACGAATTGCCGCTTCGCCCTCTTCTCTTGCAACCTTACTCTGACAAGCAGGACACTCACCGGGCAATTCATACTCAGGATTTTCACCATTGTGCTTTGATACGGTTACTACCTCGGGAATAATATCGCCTGCTTTTCTGACAATAATTGTATCTCCTATTGCAATTTGCTTTTCTTTTATAAAATCGGCATTGTTAAGAGTAGCTCTTGAAACTGTAGTACCCGCAAGAGTAATAGGTTCAAAAACTGCTGTAGGTGTAAGCACACCCGTTCTGCCCACCTGAACATCAACAGAAAGAAGCTTTGTTTCTTTTTCTTCAGGCGGATATTTAAATGCAACTGCCCATTTAGGGAATTTCGCTGTACTTCCAAGAGCTTTTCTCATAGAAAAATCATTAACTTTAATAACCGCACCGTCAATATCAAAAGGTAACTGACCGCGGTTGTCGCCGATTTCTTTAATTTTTGTAATACACTCTTCAATACTTTTGCAAAGAGAATAACCTGAAACCACATTAAATCCTAATTCACTCAGGTACTTAAGAGAATCATAATGAGTATTAAGCTCTTTTCCCCCTTCAATCTGCTGAATATTAAAAATAAATATATCCAGTTTTCTTGAAGCGGTAATTTTTGCATCCTTCTGCCTTAATGAGCCCGATGCTGCATTTCTTGGATTTTTAAAGGTTTTCTCGCCGTTGAGTTCTTGTTTTTCTACAAGCTCATCGAAAGAATCGTGAGACATATAAACCTCACCGCGAACCTCAATAAAAGGAATCTTCTCTTTCAATTCAAGAGGCACGGAACGAATGGTTCGCACGTTTGCCGTAACATCCTCACCAACCAGACCATCACCTCTGGTAGATGCTCTGATTAGAACACCATCACGATATTCAAGCGAGCACGAAAGTCCGTCAATTTTAGGTTCAACAGTATATTCTGCATCTGCGAAAGTATTTGTTACACGTCTTTCAAAATCATAAAGCTCGTCATCAGAAAATGCATCCTGCAGACTTTCCATGGGTACAGTATGAGTAACACTTGAAAACAAATTTTCATCACTTCTGCCGCCTACCCTGTGCGTAGGTGAATTAGGCATTAAAAGCTCAGGAAATTCATCTTCAATTTTACTAAGCTCACGCATCATCATATCGTAATCATAGTCCGAAACGTCGCTTTCGTTACCCATATAATACTTTTCGATACAATCATTGAGAATTGCAGTTAATTCAAAAACTCTTGACTTTGCAGCATCAAAATTCATAATTGGCTCCTGTTTTAAATGCTACATCAAAATAAAAGACATAGCATACATTTTGATTTGAAATTATTTTACCACAAACAAAGGCATTTTAAAAGCACTAATTTTAATGCTAAAATAAAAAACACAAGCACCCACTCTACGGGTGCTCGTGTTTTGGCTTTATAAAACAATCAAATATATGTAAACATTCCAAGGGGAAAGGAATGTTGCTGACGTTGTGAGTTAAACCCAACAACTGTAAGGCATAACCTTATTGACAGTTGTTAAGGATAGCATTTAACTCAATGATTTTTGCAAGCTTCTTAAATGTGAAACCTTTTTCGTTTTCGATTTCTGCTAAGAGTTGGTTTTTGATTTCGTTAAAATTAATCATTGTGTTTTTCTCCTTTGTTTGCTTTGTTTAATTTATGGCTAAATTATAGCACACTTTTCACAAAAGTCAAGTTATTTTGCACAATCGAGAATACGGTTGTTTGTGCACTTTGACGAAAAATCGTTTTTTGTCACTTTTTGGCACTTTGTTCCCTGTTTAAATAAAATCACCAAACATAGTCAATTGTTTTTGTGCAAAACTAACAACAAACAAATTTCTTTTTCACCTTATTCCCCTACTCGTAAGTAGTATTTTAAAAAATTGTGCAAAAAGTTTGTGAACTTTTTTCTGAAAAAACACAAAAAACTTTAAACAAACAAAAAAATTCAATTGTTGATATAAGCTTTGATTTATAGTATAATAGTATACAGTTTATTAGCGAGGTGACGAAATGGAACAGGTTTCTTTTGAAAACATAGACCTTAGCGGATTCTGGGAAAGCAAACAAAACACAAATCGTGATGTTACACTTCCCGTGGTTTACAAGCAGTTTTTTGAAACAGGCAGAATAACTGCATTTTCTTGCGAATGGAAACCGGGCGATGAAAAAAAACCGCATTGGTTCTGGGATTCTGATGTTGCGAAATGGATTGAGGGTGTTTCTTATTCTCTTATAAACGCACCCGACGAGAGTCTCGAGGAAGTAATTGATATAATAGTCGACTGGATTTATGACAATCAGTTTTTAGACGGTTACTTTAATATTTATCACACCGTATGCGATCCTACCAGGCGTTTTACAAACAGAGATGCGCACGAGCTTTACTGCGCAGGACACTTAATAGAAGCTGCCATTGCTTACCATAAGGCAACAGGTAAATCGAAATTTTTACGTTGTATGGAAAAGTATGCACTTCATATAAAAGATGTTTTTATGGATAAATACGAAGCCGAATTTGCCACACCGGGGCACGAAGAAATAGAGTTAGCTTTGATAAAGCTCTGGGAACACACCGAAAAGCCTGAATATTTAAAGCTTGCACGTTATTTTATTAATTTAAGGGGTAATAACGAAAAGGATTTACCACTTTCTGCAAAATTTGACTTAGCCTACAACCAAAGCCACGAGCCGGTGCGCGAAATGAAAGTGGCTGTAGGACATGCTGTAAGAGCAGAGTATCTTTATTGCGCAATGGCTGACATTGCGAGAATTGATAATGATGACGACCTGAAAAATGTGTGCATTGAACTATTCAAAGACATAGCTTATAAAAAAATGTATGTAACAGGCGGTGTCGGTTCAGGAATTATAGGTGAATGCTTTACAGAAGAATATGATTTACCTAATCAGTTTGCATACCAGGAAAGCTGTGCATCTATAGGTCTTGCGCTCCTTGCTAAAAGAATGAATTTGATTGATATAAATTCTATTTATGATGATGTTACCGAACGCGCTGTTTACAACGCAATTTTCTCTGCCTGCTCACTTAACGGAAGAGAATTTTTCTACACTAATCCACTAGAAATCAATACAAAAGAGCGCAGACTTACACACAAATACAGAATGGAAAATCAGAATTATCCTGCAACAGAAAGACAGTCTGTTTTCGATTGCTCGTGCTGTCCGCCGAACTATGCAAGGTTTATAGAGTCTTTTGGTGATTTTATTTATACAACAGATGATGACACTGTTTATATTCATCACTATGCACGTTCTTCTGCAGCATTTAACGGAATAAAAATAAAACAGACAACCGACTATCCTTTAAAAGGAAAAATCAAAA
>JAFVWD010000280.1 GCA_017501865.1 Clostridia bacterium
CCTGTATTTACAAAACCCAAAATTTCTGAGTTCACTGATATATTACCATATCAGAAATAATAAACATAGTGTTTAATTGTATAAATTATTTTAAATTTTTTGTTCAAAACCACAACAAAAACAAATTATAAAAAATTATGTATTTCTAATTTAATTTTGCTTTATTAGTAATTTGTAAAACCCAAATCATATAAACTAACACCGGCATCACTGTTCCGCAATATTACATCTGCTTGAATGAGTGCTGAAGCCACACAAACACTGAGCATTTCCTTCAACGAAGTTTCAGTCGAAGCATCCGTAGTATTTGAGATAAATCCATATATATCAGTATTATCATTACTAAAGGTATCTTTGTAAATATAACCTTCACCATATAACTGAGATCCATACGGGTCATAAAGTATTATCGTACCTTGCTCACTTTCCTCGTTTAACTCAATTGAAATAAAAATATCTGTATCCGTTTCATATATTGTCGCTATCATATCGATAGTTAACGAATCATCTTCATACCAATAATTCACACTTGTAAAATAACCAATACTTTCAAGGTTTATTCTGTTAGCAATATATTTATTGTTACCATCATCAGCTGTACTACCATCAGAAATCAAATAGATTTTCAATTTTTCATGGGCAGAGTATTCTGTAGGCATGGTCGTTCTCTGAATATACTCACTCTCTACATACGCACCATTATCGCTTCCGGCATAACCTCTTACAGTATATTTGTAATACACACCTTCATTAACGTCTTCATCGAGTAAATATCTTGTATTATTATTTGTACTCGCAATTAATACCCAGCTTGACCAGATACCTGTATGAGGATTGTATACGGCACGATATACATTGTAACCGTTTGCACCGATACACCCTGTCCAACTTACACTTATACCTTCCCCTTCATTTTGAACTGTAACCAGCGGTGCCGCCATATAGTAGAGTCTCGGGCTTGATTTGAATGAGCTCATATGTTTTCCGCTTACAGCTCTTACTGTATAGCGGTAGCTTGCACCGCCGACTGCACTCCTGTCAACCCAGGCTGTTTTATTTGATGCAGCAGTACCCATTTTCTTCCAACCGCTCCAACTGCCGTTTGAAAGCTGTGAACGGTAAATTGCATAACCCTTAGAGCCTGCAACCTTAGTCCACGATACCTTTACACCATTACCTGCGCTCGCAATTTTAACAGTCGGCTGTGTTAAAAATCTTACTGAAACACCGCTTTTGTTATAGCTTGACCTGAAGCTGTCATATACTGCTCTTACGGTGTATTTGTAAGCTGAACCGCTTTTCAACTTTTTATCTGTCCAGGAGGTTCTGTCAGCAGAAGCTGTACCTCTGTTTTTCCATGCTGACCATTTCTTTGTAGCTTCATTGTAGCTTGAAGAATACACGGTATAGCCTGAAGCATTTGCAACAGCACTCCAGGAAACTGTTACACCGTTACTTGTATTTGCTACTTTTACTGCAGGTGCTACATTATACTTTATGGTTCCTGTTGATTTATATTTACCCTTTGTTGTACCGCTTACTGCTCTTACGGCATAACGGTAATTA
>JAFVWD010000281.1 GCA_017501865.1 Clostridia bacterium
AACAACGAGAAGCCCGAATTTTACTACAAGCTTTTCATTTGTACCGCTGAACTCTTCGCAAGTTTTTTTAATAGTTTTATTTATGTAATTTAAATCGGTCCCTGTCGGTAAAGCTTTTAAGTTTAACCTTAATGCATTGCAACCTATATCTTCAAACAATTCTTCGTCAGGGTTGAAGCTTAATTCGGTTACTTCCCTTGAGAGCGATTTGAAGGCTTCTATTTCATTTTCGGCAAGGTGTTTAGGACCGAATTCATTCTGATATAAAAGCTTTAAAATGTCCTGTAATTCTGCTTCAGGATATTTTCTTAAATGCTCATTTATAATTTCTTTTAGCTCATTTATCAATTTTTTTACCTTCTTCTATATTTTTTAAATTAAGCCTGAATTCCTTCAGAATCCAAATAAAAGAAAGAATCCACGCACCAAGAATTGCAACAACCAAATCAATTCTTCCCATAGGCATCATTAAAACAAGATTGAAAAAAGCGGGTGCGTTAACATCTAAAATCATAAAAAACCAAACAAGAACAATGAGAAATCTTGAAAATGGTAAAATCACGGCAACAGACCAACACAGACAGGCAATCTGCGGTGCCCAGAATTTCGGTAGCTTCCACATCATTGTAGAATATTTTTCGCTGTCACCATAAGAGATGTAAGACAGATATTTCTTTAAATCGGTTTCATTAGTTACGGGACGCTTGTAAGCTATGAAAGCATAATATGAAATTAACAGATAAAAGGCATAGGCAATTATATTGATTAATATAAGTCCGCGCCAATCAAAAAATAAAATATTATAAAGCGGGTTGCCCTCAAGCTCTAAATTCGGAGTTGCTAAATATGTTAAGTATAAATCCAGCGCTGTAACTAACAAATATGAAATTGATGATAAAATAAAACCTTGCTTATTATTTGTTTTCATAGTTTAACACCTTTATATATGTTACCCTTTATTGTACCATTATTTCAGAAAAATGCAATATTCACAAAGAAAATAAATCAACATATAGTAATATCGGGAGTGAATTGCATGAGAATGAGTTTATTAGAGCTGAGAGTCGGCGAGACGGCTGTTGTCGATATAATAGAAACAGAAAGCACATTAAAGCAAAGATTATATGATATAGGTTTAACTAAAGGGAGTGTAGTGAAGGTTCTTCACGAGAGTCCTTCTAAAAGTCCGAGAGCATATTTAATAAGGGGTTGTGTAATAGCCTTAAGAAACTGTGATGCCGAAAAAATAATAGTTACCGACTGGGGTGAGGGTTGTGACAGAATTTGTTAAAGTTGTTCTTGCAGGAAATCCGAATGTAGGAAAAAGCACTGTTTTTAATGCGTTGACAGGTTTAAAGCAGCATACGGGTAATTGGACGGGAAAAACAGTAGATGTTTTTGAAGGCGAATATAAATATAACAACAGAGCTTATAAAATAACCGATGTGCCCGGTACTTATTCATTATCACCACATTCCAAAGAGGAAGGAGTAGCAAGAGATTATATCTGCTTTTCTGATTGTGATAAAATTATTGTTGTATGTGATGCAACCTCGCTTGAACGTAATCTTTTTTTCTTATATCAGATTTTAGAGCTGAAGAAAAATACAGTTGTTTGTGTTAATTTATTGGATGAGGCTAAGAAAAAGGGCATAGAAATAGATCTTGAGCTTCTGTCATATGAGTTGGGAGTTAAGGTTACAGGTACTTCAGCAAGAGAAAATGCAGGTATTGAAGAACTGAAAAGCTTAGTAGAAAATAAAGAAAAGGGTAAAAGCAATGAATTGAAATATAAAAGAGAAATTGAAGAAGCGGTTGAATACGTTTATCCGGCTCTGTTTAAAATGGATGTAAACGGTCTTAATAAACGTTGGCTTTGCTTAAGGCTTCTCGATTCTGACGAAGAATTTTTTGTGTCACTTAGTAATTTTTTAGGGAGAGATATAAGGGAAGACAAAGAATTGTCAATTGCAATTAAATATGCTGAAAAATATCTCAATGAAAACGGAATAGATAAAGATGAGTTAAAAGAGCTTATAACTGAAAATATTTACCATAGAGCAAGTGTAGTTGCAAAAAATGTTGTGGTTTCCAAAACTGAAAAACAAAACTCGATGGATAAAAAGCTTGACAGGATTTTTACTTCTCAGATTTCGGCATATATAATAATGTTTTTATTGCTTTTTGGCATTTTTTATATAACTGTTTCTTTTGCTAACTTACCCTCGCAGCTGCTAATGAGGTTTTTTAGCTGGTCTGAAGAAGC
>JAFVWD010000282.1 GCA_017501865.1 Clostridia bacterium
ACATTCACTTAAAACGTGGATGTTTTTTTCTAATGCTTTAATAGGATACGGTGTATGCTCATGGAAATAGTTGCAAAGAAATACTGCTTCTAATCCCTCATGATTTATAAATTCGTCAAAATCTGTATAGGTAGTAATACCTTCGTGCTCTTCTCTGGCTTTTTTAAGTTTTTCTTCATCAAAATCACAAACTGCAACAACCTCACCGTTGTTAGCCGCAACGCCGTCATAAAAGCCACTTCCACGGCCAAGACCAAATATACCGAATTTAATTTTTTCCATAACAATACCTCCGATGGTAACAACTTTCAAGTGCGTTCATAAAAAACTGAACACCTTTATTTTATCACATAAGATTTATTTGTAAATAGTATTTCTACATAAAAAACAGAAATTTATTTTATATTTTTTCGTATTATAATCGTCTTATTTGTTGCAACAAAATATTTTTGCATAAGCAAAAATTTCATCCTGTTTTCTCATTGTTTTTCTGTTGCTCAGCATAAAATTTTCTTACATTTATAAATGCGCATATAACACAGTAAAATGCGTAAACACCATAAACGAGATATGTTGTCTGACTGTAATCGTTCACAGCCATCTGAACATTAAGAAGCAGGCCTATAAATGCCTGAACAATCCACAGATATGTATACTCAATATACGCAAGCATAGTAAGCACGGGAATTATAAAACCAAATAAAAACGTTATACTGTCAAGAACGGCATATTCGTATTTAAGATAAACAAACACACCTGCAAGAATCATCCATAAAAATATTACACCTATTCCGAAAAGAACCCTTTGCTTTAAGGTCATTTTTTTAAAAACAACTGTATTTTTATAAGCCTTCTTTTTCCAATTAAAAAATGTTGCCAATTGAATCGGAAAGCTGAAAAGAATTGATGAAGCTGCAGAGGCATAAACACCCATATAAATATATGCTGCTGTATAAATAATTGAATTTATAGCACCTGCTAAAGCTCCGAGTCGGTTTGCATCTGACTGAAAAGCCATAACAAATAACGAAACAAACAACGGAAGCATTAAAAATGCTTCCTGCTTACAAATAATACCTGTAACAAGTATTGCCACACCTGTTAACACAATAATAATTTTTTTACTGTTTTTCATTTAACCACCATTTTTTGTAATATCCGGTTTTTCATTATATCATTCAACATATTTATTTGCAACAACATAAAAAGGGATGTAAAAAACAAAAGTTTCTTACATCCCACATCAGAAGCTATAAACAATTTTAATCAAAAATAACGTAGATTTCGTGCAAAAGAGTCTCTAAAAGGTCAAGAACTCCACGTATAATCAAGCTGTTTTTGTCCTCATATGCATATTCCGCATCTATTCCGATACCACCGTAACAACCCATATTACAGCTTACAATTTCATTTCCGAAAATGTCCTTCGAAAGGTCGTCGTCTACTTTTACACCTGCGCCTATAAGCGGAGATTTTTCCGAAAGTACAAAGCTATGCTTATCTGAATAATCATTACCTGCAAATCCGGGGTTGATGTTTTTTGAAAACAAATCAACAAGCGGTGATAATGCACCATAATAGCAGTTAGATTCAAACCTGTTGCCTCTTGTCAGGTCAATATCGTATGCAAAAGTTGCTCCGTCCGCAAGAGTTATTATATTATTTGTAATATATGCATTATAAAGATTTTTAAACTGAAACTCACCACAGTTAACTATTGTGTTATTATAAAACTTGAAATTATGCTCACCGCAGCTACCTACTGCAGTTGTTGAACGACCCTCGTTATCATTCACTGAAAGGCAGTAACGAACCGTATTCCCGTGTTGACCGCTGTAATTGGGGTTATTACACATAAAGCGAACATTATCATGCGAATAAATATATTGATATGTACAATTATTTGTATGCGAGTCAAAATCGACAGCCATACCGTCACCGACATTTTTCTGGCCTGCTATTTCACAATGCTGAATTATACTGTTTTCACTGCCCCAGAACCACATAGCTGCAGTAAAATATTCTATTTCGCCGTTTTCATCTACACCTTCACCCTGACAACAGTTTATTGCACGGCAATTTGTAACAAGTGCGCCGTCACACATTCCGACAATAACTGCTTCAGCATCCATTTCATGGAAATAACATCCCTCTATAAGTAAGCCCTCGTTATAAACAGGGTCAATCTCAGCTTCAGTTTCACACCACGGCTTCTGTTCATCGTTCCAGGAGCCCCAAATCATAAAACCGTTTGCACAGTTATACACTTCACAATTACTGATTGTAAGATTATTAACTGCATAACGTGATTTTGCCGGTAAGCCTTTAACCATAACCGCAGCTCTCGCAGGTGCAGCACCATTGGAATTATCGTCTCTGCTATGCACTTTATAATTCTGCATATCAGTAAAATATACATTATCAATTACTATTCCTTCAGATGTCTGATTTCTTGTATCAATCCAGATACCGCCACCGTTCCGGGCTTTTATATGCAAATCTTTTACAGAAACATATGAGCAATCGAAAAGGCGCAAAACTTCAGTTTTTTCATTTGTATAAAGTACCGCCTTTTCCCCTTCACCATAAGAAGAAACAACAACAGGGTTTTCTGCTGTTCCGTTACAGGTAAGAGTAGCTGTACACTCATATTCACCACCGTTTTTGAACAAAAAGTGTGTGCCCGGTTTTATATTGACATTTCCGAGACCGTTTATTGTCTTTACAGGACTGTTTACATCTGTACCGTTATTTGAATCATTACCATTGACAGAATCTATATAGTAATAGCTTTTACTGTTCTCTGCCGCAAACGCAAAAAGACTTATATTGCCGAGAATAACAGAAATAACGAGTAACACGCATAAAACCTTAGTTCTTTTTTTCATAAAAATCACTCCTGTTTTGATTAAGATGTATAATTCTGACATTTTTGTAATATTCTTCACATATTTTTCTCAATTGTAACACACATAAAAGAAAAAATAAAGTGTATTTTGGTATTTAAGTAGCTGTTAAGGTTTAAGGTGACGGGAGTCGAACCCCGTACGGTGTTCGGCTCCCGTCACCTTAACGCATATTATTGAAAGTAATATTACTTATATGATACAATAATTATGTTATACTGAATTCACGAAGGCTAATATGAACAGACCGTATATTATTTGTCATATGGTAACTTCTCTTGACGGAAAGGCTACAGGAGATTTTTTAGGGTGCCCTGAATGTGAAAATGCGTGTGAAATTTATTACGATATTAACCGAAAAATAAAATCGAACGGATTTATATGCGGAAGGGTTACAATGGAAGGGAGCTTTACAGGCGGGTATTACCCTGAGCTCTCACACTACCCGGCTATTATTCATAACAACGGGTTAAAAACGGACTTCATTCCCGATAATTTGACAGGCTTTTACGCAGTTGCTTTTCAAGCTTTGAGGTAATGGGGGTAAAATCTGAAAATGGTGTTGTTATTATAAATTACAAAAAATCGGTTGTTGAATTCACGAAAGTAAATTTTGCAATTCATATATAAAAGCACAAATTCCCGGTTCATAAACCGTCGGAATTTGTGCTTTTGTTGTTTATTATATTTTTAGTTAAAGCTTTTAACCCAATTCACCAAAGAGCCGTGATGCGTATTTTCACGCACAGTGCCAAGCATATAATCTGTTACAGGGCCGTTTTTCCTCATTTTTTCGAGAACTGCCTCCTGAAGCTCCTCTACCGACATTTCTTCATACGGTTTATTTAAATCAGGTATCACCTTCAGCTTCTCAGCCTTATCTTCAATTTTTTCTGCTTCAGCAGCTTCGGTTTTCTGCTCTGCTTTTTCAGCCTCGGGAATTTGTGTAATCTCTATAAGCTTTAAAGGTTCAGGTCTTTCATCTGAGACTTCGTCGGGAATCCATATTTCTCCGTAATTTGCAGGAACTGTCACATTTATGCAACCGTTATTTACGCACACCTCTGCACCTGTCAATGCTCCGACATATTTACGGGAATTACTGCAAGGAAGATTCATATTAATGCCTTCATTGCCGTTATTTACCGTTACAATTACAGACTTGCCGTCAAGTGTTCTTTCGTAAGCAAAATATGTATTTCTTAATTCCAGCTCTTTATAATCTCCATAACAAAGAGCGGGGGTATTCTGACGAATTTTACCGAGCGCAGCAATAAGCCTTGTACATGAATTTGTATTTATGGAGTCCTTATAATCCTCAAATTTGAGGGCAGGTCTCAAAGAATCGTCTGAACCGCGTTCTTTTTTCCCCTCAATACCGAACTCAGAACCGTAATATATCGACGGTATTCCCGGCAAGGTGTAAAGCATAACGTGCACAGGAACAAAATGTGATTTATTCTGAAGCTTTGTATAAATGCGTTCTACATCGTGATTATCTGCAAACGAATAAAGCTTCAAGCGGTTTCCTACCATATCGCTTACATATTTTACAGTATGTGCTACCTCAAAATAATTATGGTCGTTGTGTGAGGAGTACAGAGCTTTATGGAGCATATAGTTCGTTACGGAATGAAGTGTACCCTCATTTGCCCAACGCGAGTAATTACCGTGAATAACCTCGCCCATAAGCCAGAACTCAGGCTTCACCTCATTTGCCACCTGACGAAGTGCCTTCATATAATCGAAGTCCATTACATCTGCTGCATCAAGACGAATTCCGTCAATATCAAATGTACTCACCCAGAAGCGAATTACATCACAAATATAATCCTTTACTGCAGGGTTGCGCTGGTTTAATTTTGCAAGAAGATCGTGCCCACCCCAGTTTTCATAAGAAAAGCCGTCATTAAAAGAGTTATTGCCATAAAAATTCACATTACAGTACCAATCCTTATATTGAGAGCTTTCGCGGTTTTGCTTAATGTCACGGAACGCAAAAAAATCTCGACCTGTATGGTTAAATACACCATCTAAAATAACTCGTATTCCCATTTTATGACATTCAGCTACAAAATTAACAAGATCATCGTTTGTACCGAGTCTGCTGTCTAATTTTTTGTAATCTGTAGTTTCGTAACCGTGACCTACTGATTCAAAAAGCGGACCTATGTAAATACTGTTACATCCTATTTCTTTTATATGCGAAATCCATGGCAACAGCATATTAAGTCTGTGAACCGGTTCTTCATAAGAATTTTGTTTTGGTGCCCCCGTCATACCTAAAGGATAAATATGATAAAACACCGCTTCGTCATACCAAGCCATTTTTTACCTCTTATCATCTGAATTTCATTTTAATAAATATCCTGTCATTTTTCTGCGCCTCATCAGGGTTCTCAAGAGTATTTGCAGACAAATGACTTTTCTCTCTTACTCGTCATCCGGTTGCTGACCATCGTGTGCGAGCCATTTACAGTCGGTGATTTCCATATCTGTAAAAGTAGCTTTAAATGAAGATATTTCTGCACTGCAAGCATAAATACCAAATTGAATTGTGTCCTTTACATTAAACATATGGCAAATACGCATTTGTTTGAAATTTACACCATCTGTTGAATTTTCAATACAGAAATCATCATCCCTGCGACTTAAACGAAACCACAGCGATTTAATTGATGAATCGATATCGACAGAAGCCCAGTCTGAATACCCGTTATTTGTCACAACACTTCCAAGTCGTTGTATCTGTTCATTTTCATATTCTACAGAAGCCTTAAGCCAATTTTCACTATCAAGATACATAACAATTCCGCTCTGGTCATAACGCACCTTTGTATCAAACACTGTCTTAACCACAAACGAAAAATATTTTTCATCTGTTTCCATTTGCAAAACAGGTGCATTGTCATTCCTGAAATGATAATATGTTCTTTGCCACAAATCAGTTTGCGGTTCTGTAATCATTTCAATTTTGTCTTCTGCGATTGTGTACTGCTTCGGAGCTCTTGTCCATTTCAGATTTTTTGTATCTATTTTCATTTTAACTTAACACCTCAGAAATTCATAATTTTAAATCATTTCGATTATAACATCTCACTACCGATAATTCAATATGCGTAAAATCCGTGAGCTTTGGTTTGGTTTTCTTATTAAACAAAAATAATGACCTCCTTGTATTTGGTAATACCGGTTTACAAGGAGGCTTGTGTTTTGAAGGATGTGTGGATTTTTTTATTTCTGCAGCAACCAATCTATTGCATTGATAACCTCAATGCCGTCATAGTTGCCGAGAGTAAATCGATCAAGTGTTATTATTGTTTTGGGATAATTGTCATTTATATTTTTCAGAGGTGTTATTTCTCTTTCAAAAGTTGATTCTTCAACCATTGAAGCTGTTACCTGAAAATAATAAATACGGTCATCCTTACGAGCCACAAAATCCACTTCTGTTGTGCCGATTTTGCCAATGTTTACTTTGTATCCTCTTCTTAACAGTTCAAGAAAAATTATATTTTCCAGCGAGAAGCCCAAATCATATCTTTGTCTTGCAAGAAGATACCGACGTATGCCGAGGTCAACGATATACATTTTTTGATTTTTCTTAAGAAGCTGCTTGCCGGGAACATCGTATCGTTCAACAGGATAGAATATATAAGGCTCAACGAGTGCTTCTACATAATCATCTGTCGTGTTCTGCGAAATTTTTCTTCCCGTTGATGTAACATAATCGGTTATGCTTTTTACAGATACAGGACTACCTACAGAGCTTGCAAGAAATCTTGAAATGTTTTTAAGCAAAGCTATATCGTTTACTTTTCTTTTGTTGGGGTCGGATTCTTTTCTTTTTTGACGTTCTTCAATATCTTTAACGATAATTGTGTTATAGATACCTTCAAGATACATATTGATTTTTTCGTCATCATTGTCCAGTTTGGAAACATACGGAAGACCGCCGTTTTTCATATACTCGGCAAAAAGCAAATCCTTATCTTCACCTGATTTAAGCTCAAAGAATTCTGCAAAAGAAAGCGGCAACATATTTATTTCTACATATCTGCCCGAAAGAAGGGTTGCAAGCTCACCGGAAAGCAGATATGCATTAGAACCGGAAATATAAATATCTGTGTTTTCTTTTACCTGTAAGCTGTCAACAGCTTTTTGAAAATCCTCTACAAGCTGTACTTCGTCAAGAAAAATATATGTCATTTCGGCAGGGTGCAAACGTTCTTTAATGTAATTATAGAGATTTTTATAATCCGAAATGTGTTCATATTCCAATTCTTCAAAATTGATAAAAATAATCCTGTCATCACTAATACCTTGCGATTTCAGAAATTCCATATACATTTTGAGCAAGGTGGACTTACCGCATCTGCGAATACCGGTTACAACTTTAATAACTTCATCATCTTTCCATTTCTTCAGCAAATCCAAATAACCTTTGCGTTCTACCATAGTAAGTGCCTCCTTACAGATTTAATGTATGGTTATTATACTATATTTTATTCCGACAGTCAACGGTTTATTCCGAAATCGGCATTTACTTTCAAAATTTATGAGTTTATTCCGAAACGCAAAGAGAATTACTTTACTCGTTACAAAAATATATTTTTAGAAGAACAGAAATGAATGACAAACATTCCTAAAGATTTACGGCATTATTTTGTGAACAGACTTATAATTTATGTGTAATGAATAAAAATGACCTCCTTGTATTTGGTAATACCGGTTTACAAGGAGGTTTGTGTTTTGAAGGATGTGTGAAATATATTAATATGTGGGTATACTTTAATATAACATCTGTTCTGAAATTTTCCCCTTAAATATTGACTTTCCCCTTAAATATTGATATACTTTAAGGGAAAGAAAGGTGATTGCGGTTATGCGACAGTTTAATTATTCTTCTATAAAAAATCAAAAATGGGACAGTGAAATTCTCGGTTACATTGCCGCTATATATAAAGAAGCCGGCAAGCAGGAGCTTTATCTTAAGCAAAAACCCGATGAACTTGATAAATTAGTTGAAATTGCAAAAATACAAAGTACAGAAGCTTCCAATGCCATTGAGGGAATTGTCACTACAAATACACGTATAAAACAG
>JAFVWD010000283.1 GCA_017501865.1 Clostridia bacterium
AGTTCTTAATAAGAGAAATATGCGTTTTATACGCAGACTTGTAAGGGATTACAATTTCAGGGGTAATTCTGTAGAAAGAACATTCCAGATGTGGCTTACCGTAAGGTACGGAGAGGATACATATTTATTCCCTTACAGACATAATGCAGATGTTAAAATAAATACAATACATCTTTACGAAAGCTGTGTTCTTAAAGATACGGCAATAAAGCTTCTTTCCGATGTAGCGAAGGATTCGCCGTTTTATAAGGAGTCACAAAGGCTTATAAGAAACCTTGAGAGATTTCCGAGCTTAGATAAATCTTATATACCTGAGAACTCACTTTTAAGAGAATTTGTTAAATTTTAAGGCGGTGCTTTAATTGGCAAAAGATAAAACATTTGAAAAGCAAAATGTGCTTAACGGTGCTATGGTGTTGGTTGTGGCAACAGCACTCGTTAAAATTATAGGTGCAATATATAAAATTCCGCTTACGGGAATTATAGGTTCATTAGGACGCGGTTATTTTGCATCGGCATACAACATTTATACACCGGTGTATGCTATTTCAATGGCAGGACTTCCCGTTGCCGTTTCTGCCATAGTTTCGAAAAATGTTGCCTTAGGGAAATATCGGGATGTAAAGCAGGTGTTCAAGGTAACCTTTCCGTTATTTTTAGGGCTCGGTGTGGTAGGTACCGCACTTCTTATGGGTATTGCAAAATACTATTCATTTTCAATAATTGATTCTCCGCTGTCGGTTTACAGCATTTATTGCATTGCTCCCTGTGTTCTTTTTTGTTGCATAATGAGCACGTATCGCGGATATTATGAGGGTCTTAATAATATGTATCCTACAGCGATTTCACAAGTGCTTGAGTCATTAGGAAAGCTTGTTTTCGGACTCTCACTTGCTTATGTTGTGCTCGGTTATGCTACAAAACAGGTTGAAACAACAGGTGCTGTTTTTGGTATTGAAGTAAAAAATGAGGCAGATGCAGCTATTGTATATGCTTTAGCAGCTGCAGCAGCAGTTTTTGGTGTTACATTAGGTACTGTTATGGGTACTGTATATGTTGTTATAAAGCACCACTTAAGAAAAAACAGCGACGGAATTACACAAGAGATGCTTGTGAATTCACCATTGGCACAGAGCAAAAAGTCAACTATGAAGGATATAATTGCAATTGCAGTTCCTACCGCTATAAGCTCTCTTGTTTTAAATGTAACAAACTTTATTGATACCGCAATGATTCAGAATCGTCTTTCTGCAGTAGTAAACGGTAATTATGACACAATAATGAAGCTTTACGGTGATTCAATTACATCGGGTGGAATAGTAAGAGAAAATATACACACATTTTTATATGGTGCGTATGATACAACACTCGATTTTAAAAATCTTGTTCCTACTGTTATGATGACCCTTGGTGTAAGTGCTATTCCCGTTATATCCTCGGCTATGGCTAAGAAGGATTTTAAGCTTGTAGGCGATACAGTTAATACAGTTTTCAGAACAACGATGTTAATAGCACTTCCTGCAGGTGCCGGTTTCTTTGTCCTTGCTGAGCCTATTCTTACACTTCTTTATAAAGGAAGTGAAAATGAATCCGGTATTGCAGTGGCTGCCCCTGTGCTTGCACTTTACGGACTTATGATGGCAATTCTCACATTCTCTTCGCCTTTGACAAACATTTTACAGGCTATAGGCAGAGCAGATGTTCCTGCAAAATCGCTCGCATTAGGTTGCATTATAAAAATCGGACTTAACTACCTTCTGATAGGTATACCTGAAATAAATGTGAAGGGTGCAGTTTTCGGTACAGGATTTTTCTATTTGTTCTGTATTTTTTATGATTATGCGTACTTGAAAAAAGAAACGAAAATAAAGCTCGATTTAAAACGCGGATTAGTAAAACCGCTTATAGCATCAGTTGCCTGTGGTGCGGCTGCCTGGGGTAGCTTTAAGGCAGTAAGCACTTATATAGTCTTCGGAAGCGCAGACAGTCGTCTGAACGGATATACACTTGCTTGTATCATTTCAATAATAATTGCAGTCATAGTTTATGCAGTTTGTATATTGATTTCCAAAACAATTGTAAAAGATGATATTTTAATGCTCCCAAAAGGAGAAAAAATCGCAGAAATACTTGAAAAATATAAACTTTTAGGGTAAAATGTATCTGCTTTGTTAGGATGGTAAAAAATGTCTGTTAATTTTGATTTTAAAGAAAGCTATAATTTTGATGATCTTGTTAAGATTATGGAGATACTCCGCAGCCCGGGTGGTTGTCCGTGGGACGCAGAGCAAAATCACAAATCCATAAGAGAAGATTTCTTAGAAGAGACTTATGAGGTGTTGGAGGCTATCGACACAGAAAATAAAGTCCTTTTAGAAGAAGAACTCGGCGATGTTCTTTTGCAGGTTGTGTTCCATTCGCAAATTTCAAAAGAATGTGGCGATTTCGATATAAATAATGTTACTGACGGAATTTGTAAGAAGCTTATTATTCGTCATCCCCATGTTTTTTCAGATGTTACGGTAAACGGTACCGAGGATGTTCTTAAAAATTGGGATGATATTAAGAGACAGACAAAAAGTCAGGAAACACAAAGTGTTACAATGGCGGCTATTCCTGCAACCTTCCCTGCACTTATGAAAGCGCAGAAGGTTCAGAGCAAGGCGAAAAAAGCCGGTTTTGACTGGGATGATGCTCAGGGTGCTTTTGATAAGATTTACGAAGAAACAGCAGAGCTTAAGGAAGCTTTGAGTAAAGGCGAAAAAGAGAAAATTGAAGATGAACTCGGAGATTTGCTTTTTTCTGCAGTTAATGTAGCACGCTTTTGTGATTGTAATGCAGAGAGTGCACTTGAGAAAGCTACACAGAAATTTATGAAAAGATATGCCCTTGTAGAGCGCCTTGCAGAAGAAAAAGGCATAGATATGAAAACTTCTTCTATAGAAACACTTGACAAACTTTGGGAATCTGTTAAAATGTTAGAAGGTTGACAAAGTCTTATTTGAGATGTCCAAATTGAAGTTGAGAATAAAATTATTGAAATTCTCATCTTTTGGTAAATAAAACAAAATTTATTTTGGAGGATTTTAAAATGAACAAAACAGATTTAGTAAATGCAGTAGCAGCTAAAGGTTTCACAAAGAAAGACGCAGACGCAGCAGTTTCAGCTGTTTTCGAAGCAATCGAAGGCGCTCTTGTAAAAGGTGAAAAAGTTCAACTCGTTGGTTTCGGTACATTTGAAACACGCGAAAGAGCAGCTAAAGAAGGCCGTAACCCAAGAACAGGCGAAACAATCAAAATCGCAGCAACAAAGGTTCCTGCATTCAAAGCTGGTAAATCTCTTAAAGACGCAGTTGCAAAATAATTTTGTAAACTATATAAAAAGCAGAGAAGATTTTTCTTCTCTGCTTTTTATTTTTCAGAAAGACTTGCAATTTAAATAAGAACCATATAAAATATATGCGGTATATATTTAACAGAAAGAGAAGATTTATTATGAAGTATTGCAATGAGCATTTTAAATTGGTGGAAGAAAGGTTAGGCTTTCCGCAAGAGGCTGTAGAGGTTTTTGAAGGGATTGCCCAAAAAATTGAAAACAGCAAAAGCTTTTCAGAAAAATTTGAAAAGACACTCAATAAATATATGACACCTAAAGCACATGATTTCGGCGATATGTGCGATGATATGAAAAAGCTTGCATTTATTTACAGAGTAAAGGAATATAGCCTTACTCTTGTATGGCTTATTGTTGCAAGTGAAAAGGTGCTTGCACTTTATAAGGAAAAAGGTATAAGTGAAGATATTTTCTGGGACAGTATGATGGACTTAAAATACAAATTCCAGGAGTGTGTTGATTGTAAAGAGGTTTACGGTACTTTTGTAGGTCATTGGTACACAGGCTTTTATGAGCTTAACCGCTTTGCATTAGGCAGATTTCAGTTTGAAAACTCAACCTTCGGAGTAAGAGATGAATTTGTTACAAAAGCGGGTATAAAAATAAAAAAGGGTGACAAAACAGTCGGCTTCCATATTCCGTCATCAGGTGTGCCGCTTACAGATGAGGTTCGTCTTGATGCGTACAAAAAGGCTTATGAGTTTTTTAAAGATCAGAGACGTGATGACGGTCTTTTGATATTTGAATGCGGTTCATGGCTTCTTTATGAGGGCAATCGTGAAATTTTACCTGAAAAGTCAAACACAATTAAATTTATGAATGATTTTGAAATTATAGAGAGTAACCCTAAGGATAAGTTTAACGACGCGTGGAGAGTATTCGGTAAGTACGGCTATAAATCCGCAAAGCATTGGCCTGAAGACAGCTCAATGAGAAGAGCATTTAAAAACCATGTTCTCTCAGGCGGTAAAACAGGTGGCGGACACGGTGTAATAGTATTCGATGGTGAAAAAATAGTAAGATAAGGTGACAGGAGCCGAACACCGTACGGGGTTCGATTCCCGTCACATTAAGAAAAAGGGGCTGTAAAAAAAACACAAGTTTTTTTGTATTTTTAATGGGTTCTATAGGTTTTAACCTACAGAACCCATTGCTATATCCGGTTTTATACGGTCTGCGCTTTTTTAAATCTCCTTTTTTATAGCTTAATCTTAAATTCCTGTGGTAATCTGTTTTCAGGAATGAAGCAAAGCGATTTATCTCCGTCAGATGTGTAGAAGGTTACAAAATATCCTGAGTCAGTTGAGTCCTGCTCGTATGCAGTAAAGGCATGACGCAAAAGCTTCTCAACATCCTTTAAATCATTTGTGGTGTAGCCCTCATAATCCTGGTCTACTGTGCCGTTAAAGCGGGAATATGAGGTATCTTCAGGGTTACCGAATTCATCGAGCATTGTAGAAGGGTTAGCAATATATGTCGTAATAAAGTATCTGGAATAATATCTTTTTACATCGGTATCTTTATAAATTCCCTCATAGCAGCTTTTTGCGGATGTAATTTTTGCAGAAACAAAATCGGGAGTTTTTGTAAGGGTTGAGTATAATTTAAGCTCCTTCAGGACCTTTATAGTTTGTGCCATATCTGAAGTAATAGTGAAAAACGGGTACGCATTATAAACACTTGAGGTGTAAACATCATTAAATCCGGAAGAAAAATCCTGGAAAATAAATGTACTCTCTTTCGGACCTTTGGATTTCTCCTCTTTTGTTTCGGCAGTCCCGGTGCTTGCAGATTCAAGAATTCCCCAGTATGCAGAGTAGTAGTCGCCTTCAAATCTCATAAAGCAGACGGGTGAATCATCGGGGTAATACTTATCGGTTACCGAACGGTTGTACAAATCGTTATAAAGGGCAGACAGAAGCTTTTCTCTGTCCTTGTCTGAGAGAGATACCATAGCATAAGAATCAAGGAATTTTGAGTGAACGCTGACAGAGGATAAAGAATCTCTTAAGCTGAATTGAGCTTGAGCAAGAGTCTGTTCCTCCTGAGATAATTCTATTCCGTTTTTGGGGTCCGGGAATTTTATAGGAGCTTTAAATAGTGTTTCAAGTGAATTTTTGAAATATTCACTTTCTTCTATATAGAGAATTGCTTTATAAGCAGCAGGAGTAACAGCAGAAAAATTTCTTTTGAAAATCTTTCCGTTTTTTAGTGTGTAAGAAAACTGAATTTCATTGAGAATGGTTCTGTCTTCTTCCTGAGAGTCTATTAATGTTTTATGTGCCTTCATAACAGTCTCAATATCCTTCTCAGATGTCAATTCATTTGCGAGGACTCTTGAGCTGTTTATATACTGAAGATTTGAATCGATTATATAATGGTCACCGGCACCAAATAAACCATAACCGGAGGCTTCACCGACGATTGTTACAGAAACACTCTTGATATCATCCTTATCGGGGATTTTACCTGAAAATCCGAAGAAGCCTGTGTTCATTGAAACGACAAAAAGGCTTACTGCAACAAGGCCTACAGGCAGCTTATAAAGCCCTTTTGTGAATTTTTTTAAATCACGCAGAACAGCAAGCTCAAGTCCTAAGTGAATAATTGAAAAGCAAATAAGACCCGCAATAATTCCTAAGGTGAGAGTTTTTGAAAGAGATATGCAAAAAGCGAAGGCGAATCCGCCTGCAAGGAAGGACGTTACGGTGTTCAACACACGGTTTGTACCTATGAATCCTGCAATTTCAGCTTTTCTCTTGTTAAAAAGAAAGATTGCAAGAACAGCTATTAAAGCTGTTAATACTATCCACAGGAAAATATTTGAGAAAACCGGGTTTTCAATAACTTGCTTTGTTGGTGCATCACCTGTTTTTACTACTACGCCGAATTTAGCAAGCTCTGCTTTTGCAAAAAAAACAGGGCTTAAAAAATCAAATTGCTCAGATAATGTCGCCGTATATGCATTGTCATAGACGTTGTTGTTTACCGGGATGAATTCAAATCCGTAAGGATTGCCGTACAAGGATTTTCCCATAATTGTCTGAATTCCGTAAAGAATTATGTCAGATATGAAAAGGATAATCGAAGAAAAAATTCCTGATTCAAAAATTGTGCCTACACAAGAAAAAACTGCGGCGGAAATAGTGTAGGATGCTAAAGAAACAACTGTAAACGATAACAGGTATAAAAAGAAAATCTTGAAAATAATACCTGAGAAGCCGAGAACCGAAAGATTGAAAATAAGTATAATTAAAAGAGGTACAAAGACAGATATAACTAAGAGAAGAGCACCTGAAAGATATTTTCCCAGAAACAGCTTTGTTCTTGTGATACCGAGACTGTAGTATACATTTACCATTTTTTTCGATGTAATAAAATTAAAAGAACAAATTGCCATAGCAAGAGAACAAAGTGCAGTTAAAATAAGAATTACAGGAATATAGTATTCTGCTTCCGGGAAAAATATGGCAAGGAACCGCTCCTTTGCAGTTATGTACCCTTCAATTTCATTTTGTGAGTTGTAAATGGGTTGACGAGATAAAAGCTGTGAACCGCTTAAAAACAGAGAACAAAAGGCAAGAATACAAAAGTTTGCAATAGCAGGGAGAAGAGGCAAGCCTTTAAGACCTGTTTTAAAAGCATAAGCAAATGCATTAGTTGAGGATTGATTTGTAGTCATAGTCTTCTCCTTTCATTTCTTGCATAAATATTTCTTCGAGCGAAAGACTTATTTTTTCAGTTACGGCAGGCTTTAATTTTTTTATTTGCTTTTCTGCCTCTTCTGTATTTCCGTTTATAGTGAAAAGAACCAGCTGGCCATCTCTGGTGAGATTTTCACAATTTATATCTGTAAATTCTTCAAGTGAAAATTCACGGGCGAATGCAAGCCTGAATTTTGTCCTTCCATAAGAAAGCTCGTTCACCGCACCTGTTATTGAAATTTTTTTGCCGTTTATTATTCCTATATGGTCGCAAAGGTTTTCAAGCTCCTGGAGATTGTGGGAGGATATAATTACAGACATATTGGTTTCTTTTATAGCTTCCTTTAGGAGTCCTTTCATAAATATCCTTTTTTGCGGGTCGATTCCGTCAAAGGATTCATCGAGAAGCAAAAGCTTCGGGTGCGTAGAAAGTGCAAGCACCATTTCAGCCTGTCTTTGCATACCCTTTGAAAATCCATTGATTCTTTTGCTTACATCAAGCTCGAAGGCATCAGTAAGCTTCTTGAAGGTTTCATAGTTAAATCTTTTGTAATATCCGTTATAAAAATCTGCCATTTTTTTCATATTGGCATAAGGACCAAAATAAAGGTCGTCGGGCATAAAGAATATTTCTTCCTTTTTTATTTCATTGTCAAAAATATTTTCGCCGTCAAAAAGAACCTCTCCCTTTTCAGGCTTATAAATCCCTGCTATATTCTTTAAAAGAGTAGTTTTTCCGGCACCGTTATAGCCTACAAGACCATATACACTGCCATCAGCAACATTCAATGAAATATCCTGTAATGCAGTAAAACTACCGAATGTTTTTGTTAAGGCTTTTACTTCGAGCATAATAATCCCTCCTGACAAAATTACTTTTCGGATTTATATTTCGATATTACAATTATATTTGTGAAAAGTCAATACTGGTTACGTATTCTTAATAATTTTTAAGAAATGTGTAAGAAAGTGCGCTACAACTGAATTTTAAGACCTCGAAATAATTGACAATTAATGTAAATTTTGATATATTGAAAAGAAAGAAAATAAAAGAAGGTGCCGTAATGAAAAGAATAATAGCAATTTCATTAGTGCTGACTATTGTGCTCACAGTCTTTGCTATTCCGGTAAGTGCGGAAAATGCTGAGGTCGACACTTGTTTTGCAGTTTCTGCAGACCTCCACTATGAATATCAGGAGGAAGAGCTCGAGTGGTATTCTGAGGATCCTGTGTTCGGTTACGCAAACAGACGTGCTGCAATGGAAAACGAGAGTACATATATTATAGATGAATTTTTAAATCAGTGTGCTGAAAATGACAGAATAGAATTTGTATTAATTGCAGGCGACCTTGCAAACAACGGTAAACGTTTTCTTGACCAGCATATTAAGGTTGCAGAAAAATTAAGAAGGTTTGAGGCTGAAAGCGGTAAGCCTGTTTACATTATAGACGGTAACCACGACGTAGGTATGGTTGGTGAATACTGCGAAACAGGTATGACTGAATTCAGAGAGGTTTATTATGAATTCGGTTACGATGAAGCACTTGCGACCATGGAGGGAAATTTATCATATACAGTAGATTTAAATGATAAATATCGTCTTATTGCTGCTGATAGCTGTGACTATAACCGTTCAACAGGTGACGGTATGACAGAGGACAGAGTTGAGTGGGTTGTAGAACAAGCTAAGCTTGCAGTTTCTGAGGGTAAATACCCAATATTAATGATGCACCACAATCTTCTTGACCATATGCCTATTCAAAGTGTGTTGAGTAAAGATTTTATTATAAGAAATCATATTTCAACAGCGGAGAAATTTGCAAATGCAGGAATTAAATTAGTGTTTACCGGTCACGAGCATTGTAGTGATGCTACTACATTTACAAGCTCAAAGGGTAACCTTATTTCAGATTTTGCAACAACATCTCTTACAATGTATCCGTTGCAGTACAGAATAATGGAAATGTCAGATGCTACCATTACTTATGAAGCCGCAACCATTGACAGTATAGATACCGAAAATTTAAGAGATGATGTTATAGGATATACAGATGCACATATCGAAGAGATGAATAAGGGGATGAACGCATACGCAAAAAAATTCCTTAAAAACGGTGTGGAGTACAGACTTGAACGCGGATTTGAGGACGAACAGCTCGGTATAGATAAAGGTGCTTTCTACTATGACATTGTAAGAAATGCTGTAGATGAGCTTAACGGTATTCTTAACACTCCTCTCTACGGAGAAGGCTCTGTACAGGAAATGGCGAAAGAGAAAGGCATAGAGATTCCTGACAGCGAATATATTGACGGCTGGGATGTAGCTACAGAATTGGTATCTGCTCACTATGCGGGTGAAGAGAATTATCCGTTGCTGGACCGTGATGTAACAATTCTTTTAAGAACTATGTGCTTTATTATAGATAGTGAGCTCTATATGATTACAGAAGATGAGTTTATGGCAGCTGCAGCTGCAATTACTGCACTTTACGGCTCAACACCACCAGATAAAATGGCAGAAAAGTTAGAAATAGATTTAGGCTATTCTCATGGTATTCAGAGCTTTGTGCTTGCACTTGCTTCACCGCTTCTTGACAGCTTTGCAAATGATGATGATGTTCCTGATAACAACGGAGCAATAAAAGGCTACGCGAAAACAAGCTCAAGTGAAAATATAAGCAACCTTTCAAGCTCTATTCAGGTAACCTTGGAAAAATTATTTGAAAGACTTGCGTTTATTTTGACTTTTGTTTTTAAAGGTCTTGATTATATAGAGATGTGATAAAACTTTTACACAAAGCACCTGCAAATTTAGTGATTTGCAGGTGCTTTTATTATTTTGCTTATAGGGATTTTTGGAAATTATAAAATATACAAATAAAAAAGCACCGCTAGGGAGAACTTCGTAAAGAAGTGTCTCCCTACTTTCTTTTTATATAAAAATTGACACTTTTCTGTTGAAAGTGTCATAGTGGGTTACGCACTTTCAAAAGGTGCGTAACTATATTAAAATTAACCTAGCTCAAAGATAAGAACAACAAGTGATATTGTGAGACAGGTCTCACAGTGATATTGAAACTTTTTTAGTTTCAGTGATATTATATTCGCCTCCAAAACTGTCCGAAGGACAATATCACGATGCGAATCATCATATCACTGCGAAGCAATATCACTCGCCGCAAGGCGAATATAACTGAGGCACACTTCCTTACGGAGTGTGCCTCTATTGCGATGCTTCCTTGTGGTGACCCGGACGAGAATCGCCAAGGCGTTGCCTTGACGATTTGCTACGCAAATATCCTATTTTTATCCCTTTCGGCTCCGCCTTCGGCGAACCGCCGAAAGATGGATGATCGAGTTCGATTCTCTGTTATTATTCTTCAATAA
>JAFVWD010000027.1 GCA_017501865.1 Clostridia bacterium
ATATTGTTATTGATCCGGGTGACACACCACTTGAAAAGTATCAGATTCTCAGCGATAAAGAATTTGACGATATGGTATTAAGATATGATGCAGATTCATTCAAGGCAGGAATGGGTGCTGAAGCAATTCAGACACTCCTTTCTGAGATTGACGTTGATGCATTGTGTGAGTCATTAAAAGCTGAGCTTGAGGATGCAGCAGGTCAGAAGAAGATAAGACTTCTTAAAAGACTTGAAGTAGCAGAAGCATTCCGTTCATCAGGCAACCGCCCTGAGTGGATGATTCTTGATGCTATTCCGGTTATTCCGCCGGATATCCGTCCTATGGTTCAACTTGACGGTGGCAGATTTGCGACATCTGACCTTAATGATCTTTACAGACGTGTTATTAACAGAAATAACCGTCTTCAGAAGCTTCTCGAGCTCGGTGCTCCTGAAATTATCATCCGCAACGAGAAGAGAATGTTACAAGAAGCAGTTGACGCACTTATAGATAACGGCAGACGCGGCAGACCTGTTACCGGTCCTAACAACCGTGCCCTTAAGTCTCTTTCAGATATGCTTAAAGGTAAGCAGGGTCGTTTCCGTCAGAACCTCTTAGGTAAACGTGTTGACTACTCAGGCCGTTCGGTTATTGTTGTTGGTCCTGAACTTAAACTTTATCAGTGCGGTCTCCCGAAAGAAATGGCTCTTGAGCTTTTCAAACCATTTGTAATGAAACGTCTTTGGGAGCTCGGCATTGCAAACAATATTAAATCAGCTCGTAAAATGGTAGAAAGAGCTCGTCCTGAAGTTTGGGATGCTCTTGAAATCGTGATTAAGGATCATCCGGTTATGCTTAACCGTGCTCCTACACTTCACAGACTCGGTATTCAGGCTTTTGAACCTATTCTTGTTGAAGGTAGAGCTATTAAGCTTCATCCGCTTGTATGTACAGCATTCAATGCTGACTTCGACGGTGACCAGATGGCTGTTCACGTACCGCTTTCAGCAGAGGCACAGGCAGAAGCTCGCTTCTTAATGCTTGCTGCTAACAACCTTCTTAAACCATCAGACGGTAAACCTGTTGTTGTTCCTACACAGGATATGATTCTCGGTTCTTATTACCTTACTATTGTTAAGCCTGAAGAAAAGGGTAACGGTAAGGTATTCAGAAACATTGATGAAGCTATTATGGCTTATGATGAGGGTGATGTAGGACTTCACGCACCTATTAAAATCCGTATGACAAAGGTTGTTGACGGTGTAACTCATACAAAGCTTCTTGACACAACTCTCGGTAGAGTTATTTTCAATGAGCCTATTCCTCAGGACTTAGGCTTTGTTGACAGAAGCAATCCTGATAATCTCTTTACTCTTGAAATTGACAAACTTGTTAATAAGAAAGAGCTTGGTAAGATTATCGAGCGTTGTATCCGTGTTCACGGTACATCAAAATCTGCAGAGGTGCTTGATGCTGTTAAAGCACAGGGTTATAAGTATTCAACACGCAGTGGTATTACTGTTGCTGTTTGCGATGCTACAATCCCTGAAAAGAAAGCACAGTATCTTGCAGAAACAGAAGCAAAAATTGATGTAATCAATGAAAACTATGAATTCGGTTTCCTCAGTGATCAGGACCGTTCACGCAGCATAATCAAGGCTTGGGAAGAATGTACAAAGAACGTTTCTTCAGAGCTTCGTAATGCTATGGATCCGTACAACCCAATCTTTATGATGCTTGATTCAGGTGCCCGTGGTTCTGACTCACAGCTTCGTCAGTTGGCTGGTATGCGTGGTCTTATTGCCAACACTGCAGGTAAAACAATCGAAATCCCGATCAGAGCTAACTACCGTGAAGGTCTTAATATTATTGAGTACTTCATTTCTTCTCGTGGTGCGCGTAAAGGTCTTGCCGATACCGCTCTTCGTACTGCTGACTCAGGTTATCTTACAAGACGTCTTGTTGACGTTTCTCAGGAATGTATTATCCGTGAGGAAGATTGCCATTGCTCAGACGGTCTTGAGGTTTATGATATTAAAGACGGTAACGATGTTATTGAACCATTGGAAGAGAGACTTACAGGCAGATACCTTCTTGAGGATTTCTGTGATGAAAAAGGCAATGTTATTGCAACATCTGATGAAATGATTACAGATGTAAAAGCTGCAGAAATTGCTAAGATTGTTAATGCAAGAGAGAATCCTGATGACAGAAAGATTAAGATTCGTTCTCTTCTTACATGTGAATCTGAACACGGTGTATGTATAAAATGTTACGGTAGAAACCTTGCAACAGCAGGCCCTGTTACAGTTGGTGAAGCAGTAGGTATTATTGCTGCTCAGTCAATCGGTGAACCTGGTACTCAGCTTACAATGAGAACCTTCCATACAGGTGGTGTTGCTTCTTCTGCCGATATTACACAGGGTCTTCCTCGTGTTGAAGAACTCTTTGAAGGCAGAAAGCCGAAAACACTTGCTATGCTCAGTGAAATTTCTGGTGTTGTTTCATTTGAAGAAATCAAAAAGAGCAAGCACGTTGTTGTTACAGGCGAAGATGACGTTAAGAAATATCTTATTCCTTACGATGCAAGACTTTGTCCTGAAATTGTTGAAGGTGCTCACATCAAGCAAGGTCAACATCTTACAGAGGGTGCTGTAAACCCACATGATGTTCTTGCTGTTTTAGGTGTTGACGCAGTTCACAATTACCTTATTAAAGAAGTACAGATGACTTACCGTATGCAGGGTGTTGATATCAACGACAAGCATATCGAAGTTATTGTTCGTCAGATGATGCGCAAGGTTAAGGTTGAAGAGCCGGGCTCTACAGACTTGCTTCAGGGCACATCTGTTGAAAAGAGAGAACTCAATGCTGCAAACAGAGCAGCTAAAGCAAGATGTGAAGCTACAGGCGAGGAATTTATTCCTGCAACTTATACACCTGTTCTTCTTGGTATTACCAAGGCTTCTCTTGCTACTGAGTCATTCCTTTCAGCAGCATCCTTCCAGGAAACAACCAAGGTTCTTACAGATGCTGCAATCAGAGGTAAGGTTGACCCGCTCCTCGGTCTTAAAGAAAATGTTATCATCGGTAAGCTTCTTCCGTCAGGTACCGGTATGAAGTGCTACAGCGATGTTGACATTGTAAGTACAGAACCGAAAATCTCAGAAGAGGTTTTAATGGAAAGCAACTTTTCTTCTATAGTAGAAGCAGTTAGTGCAACAGAAGAACAAGCAGAGTGATTTAAATTTACAAAAACTTGTTTATTTTGACGATTTTAAAATAAAATCTTTGTTTAGTGTTGACAAAGTCGTTTTAAAATGGTAAATTTATTCTTGCGTGTGTGGGAGAGGTATGTCCTCTCCCTGCATATACATTAAATTTTCGGAGGTGAAATACTTGCCAACCTTTAATCAGCTCGTACGCAACGGAAGAGAAACTCTTGAAAAGAAGTCAAAAGCTCCGGCACTCGGTAAAGGTCTTAACTCTAAGAAAAATGTTCTTACAAACAATAACTCTCCACAAAAGAGAGGTGTTTGCACAGTTGTTAAGACAGACACACCTAAGAAGCCTAACTCAGCGCTTCGTAAACTTGCCAGAGTTCGTCTCACAAACGGTATTGAAGTATCTGCTTACATTCCGGGTGTGGGCCACAACTTACAGGAGCATAGTGTGGTTCTTATCCGCGGTGGTCGTGTTAAAGACCTTCCCGGTGTTCGTTACCACATTATCAGAGGTACCCTTGATGCTCAAGGTGTTGCCAACAGGATGCAGTCCCGTTCTAAATACGGCGCAAAGCGTCCAAAGCAAGCAGCAAAATAATCTGTTTGTAAAAAATTTGAAGGACAATCTTCTTGCAGGCTGAATTTAATTCAACCAATGGTAAGTATATAACCTATTTTTATAGAGTTGTAACACCTCCATTGGCGCCACGGGAAGCAACGTCACTCGAGTACCTATGATATCATTACAATTATGAAGGAGGGAAGCGAAGTGCCAAGAAGAGGCCAAATAGCAAAACGTGATGTTTTGCCAGATCCGCTTTACAACTCTAAGCTTGTTACAAGGCTTATTAACAATGTTATGTATGATGGTAAAAAAGGTGTTGCACAAAAAATTGTTTACGACGCTTTTGACATCATTGCAGAACAAACAGGCAAAGAACCTCTTGAGGTTTTTGAAGCCGCAATGGAGAACGTTATGCCAGTTCTCGAGGTAAAAGCACGCCGTGTTGGTGGTGCAACATACCAAGTTCCGACCGATGTTCGTCCGGAAAGAAGACAAACACTCGGTCTTCGTTGGATCACACTCTATTCTCGTCAACGTTCTGAAAAGACAATGAAAGAAAGACTTGCCAACGAAATTTTAGATGCAGTTAACTCTCAGGGTTCTGCATTCAAAAAGAGAGAAGATACACACAAGATGGCAGAAGCAAACAAGGCTTTTGCACACTTCAGATGGTAATCTATTTATTTGGAGGATATTATGCCAAGACAAGTACCATTAGAATTAACAAGAAATAGAGGTATTATGGCTCATATCGATGCGGGTAAAACAACCACTACTGAGCGTATCCTTTACTACACAGGTGTTAACCACAAGTTAGGTGAAACTCACGATGGTTCCGCTACAATGGACTGGATGGAGCAAG
>JAFVWD010000284.1 GCA_017501865.1 Clostridia bacterium
AATATCAAACCAGTTAAGAATAGCGCCTTTTTCTTTTAAGCGGTACTCTTCGTTGAAGGTTTCAACCTTTTTTATCAGGCTTTCATCTTTATATTCGCCTGCAACTGCAAGAAGCTTAGTTTCGCCATTGTTAGGAACATCGAAGTAGAAGAAGTGTTCTTTACTTTCTTTTTTACCTAAGCTGACACCGTCAGCGAAAAGCTCAACCTCAGGGAGGTTTGAGTAAACGGTTACTTTTGTAGTATCTTCAACTCTGTCTACATAACGTTTACCGCAGATGTGAACGAAAGGTTCATCTGAAAGCCATGCTTTATATGCATAGAATGAATCTTTTTTATATTTACGGTCAAAGGTAATAAGACCTTTGTGGTTCTGACCGTTTTCTCCGCCTTCATTTCTTGCGTCTGCACCAAAGTCAAACATATTCCAAACATGAGTTGCCCACATATATTTCCTTGAGAAGAGTTGTTTTATGAGTTCCTCGTGGTAATATGCCTGATATTCTTCAGTATAATCGCCCTGAGATGGGTTAGAGGTATGCCAGTTAAGCGCCTCACAGCCATACTCACTGCAGCCTATAGGAATATTTGGGTGTTTAGCATGAAATTTATCAAACCAAGGACCGTTCATAGAAGTGTCGCCGCCGTACCAACCAAAATAGTGATTGTACGAAACAACATCAGGAATCTGAACATAAGAACTGTCCATACTGCACATAGAAACGCAGGCAATGGTTGTAAGTCTTGTTTTATCCATTTCATGAACAAGGTCATTGAGGATTTTATGATTTTCAATTAAATCGGGATCATTTTCGCCTGCCATGGTAATTTCATTTGAAAGACCCCAGACAACTATAGAAGGATGGTTGTAATTCTGTGTAACAAGCTCCTTCATCTGAGAAATTGTGTTTTCTCTGCCTGTAGGCATATGGTGCGAAATATAAGGAATTTCAGCCCAAATAACAAGACCGCGCTCATCGCATAAATCATAAAAATACTGGTCGTGTTGGTAGTGAGCAAGTCTGATGGTTGTAGCACCAACCTCACAAATAAGCTCAATATCCTCCTTGTGGTGCTCAGGAAGTAAAGCATTACCGAAACCCCAACGGTCCTGGTGACGTGAAACACCGCGAAGAGGGTACTCTTTACCATTAAGGATAAATCCGTTCTCAGGATCTATTTTAAAGGTTCTGCAACCAAAACGAGTGCTTATATTATCAAGTACAGCTTCACCGTCTGTAAGAAGAGCCTCTGCAGTGTAAAGATAAGGATCTTTTTTACCATTCCAGAGGTGAACCTTGTCAATATTTAATGTAACTTTAGTTTCCTTTGATGAAGCTTCAGCAACTGTATTACCTGTAGAATCTTTTATGAGATACTTAACAGAACAATTGTCTGCATCAGTCAAGAATACTTCGATTTCAACCTTGGCATCTTCTCCGTTGATTTCCGGTGTAACTTTAATTCCGGGACCACCGAAGTAATCTAAGTCAAAATGCTTTTCATTGACACCGATTATGTTAACATCTCTGTAAATACCGCCGTAGAATGTAAAGTCAGCCATTTGAGGGTAAACCCTGTTATTTTCGGCATTGTCAACATCAATTTCGATAACATTATCATCTTTTATAACATTTGTAATGTTAACTCTCCAGGTAGAATAACCGCCATCATGATGAGCAAGCTTTTTGCCATTAACAGTAACATCTGCTGAGGAGTTAGCGCCTCTGATTTCAAGATAAATTAAATCTGTTTGAGGCAACTCTGAGCGAGAAATGTTCTTTGTGTATTTACAAGTTCCACGAAAGTAATCGGCACCGCCGTCCTGGCCGTCTATAGCATTCCAGGAATGTGGAAGATTTATATTTTCCGGTTGATTTTCCGGTTTTTGAAAAATCCAATCTTTATTTATATTGAGAATCTGTCTCATCGGAATCGCATCCCTTCACAAATCTTTTTTTCTTAATTAATATTATAACAGTTTCTTTGAGATTGTGTTATGAAAATTTTTAGTGGTTGTTGCACAATTTTTATATTTCGAGGTGTAAAAGCATTGAAATTTTAATACAAGTATACTATAATATTCTTATTAAACACAAAAAATTGTTTAATTTGCATAGGGGAGATTTAAATGTTTTATGATTCAGAATTACATTTTCTGCAAAGTACATTAAAAAAGAGTCATATTCAGGTACAGGTAATTAATGTTAACAACAATCCTGAAAGCTCGCTTGATTTGGGGCTGAGAACACTTCTCGGTGTTGATGTGCATTTTGAAAAACCGCTGATTGATGTTTTAGGCGAGGTATTACCGCAGACTATTCATATGCTTGTTGATGGTTATATGTGTAAATATATATACCTGCAGCTGCCTGAAGATGATAACGTCTTAGTAATTGGTCCGTACCAGACCTCAAACTTTAATAAGCTTAACATTCTTGAACTGGCAGAAAAGAATAATGTTCCGCCGGCACAAATGCGTGATTTTAAAAGATTTTTCAGCGGATTGCCAATCATTGCAGATGAGGGACAATTACTTGCTTTGGTTGAAACATTCGCAGAATTTATATGGGATGGCAATTCAAATTATAAATTTGCGGAATATGAGCTCGAGACTAATTTTGAAGATGTTTCACTTATAATAAATAAAGCGCTTATTGAAACAGATAATACCTGGAATTACAAGCTTATAGAGTCACGATATTCATATGAAAACGAGTTTCTGTTTGCTGTATCGCAAGGAAATTATCATAAAGCGAAGTCACTTATTTCGAAATTTGAAAATTTTCAGTTTGATCAACGCAATTCTGACCCAATAAGAGATTTAAAAAATTATTGTATAATTTTAAATACTCTTTTCAGAAAATCTGTTGAGCGCGGTGGGGTTCATCCGGTTCATATTGACAGTATTTCAGCAGATATTGCAAAAAAAATTGAACTACGTACAACTGTTGATGATTTATATGCACTTATGCTTGATATGGTTAAAATTTATTGTCAGCTTGTTAATAAGCATTCTGTCAAGTCATATTCTCCTACGGTTCAGAAAATAATTGTTATGATTGAGTCGGACTTAACGGCGGATTTAACTTTGGCAGACTTAGCTTCTTCAATTAATATAAATGCAAGCTACCTTTCAACGGTATTTAAAAAAGAAACAGGTAAAACCGTGACTTCATATGTAAATGAAAAGCGCATAGAGTTAGCACAGGAGCTTTTGAAAACAACAAATTTACAAATTCAGACAATAGCACAATATTGCGGAATACTTGATGTTCACTATTTTACGCGTCTGTTTAAAAAAATAACAAATCTATCACCAAAACAGTTCAGAGAAAGTAATTCAGGAGTGAGATAATGGAAGTTTATAAAATTGTAATAACAGGCGGACCGTGCGCGGGTAAAACCACAGCCTTGGTTTCAATATTTGAAACCTTTACAAATCTTGGTTATACAGTGTTGTTTATTTCTGAAACAGCAAGCGAGTTAATTAATGGCGGTGTTGCACCATGGACCTGTAAAACAAGTGATGAGTTTCAGAAATTCCTTTTTAAGCTACAGATTGAGAAAGAAAAAATTTACGAAAAGGCAGCCTTATCAATGCCTGCAGAAAAAGTTCTTATAGTGTGTGACAGAGGTATTTTAGATAATAAAGCTTATATGTCAGTTGAGAGCTTTAATGCAGTTTTGAACGAGTTGAATATTAATGAAGTTGAGTTCCGCGATAATTACGATGCAGTTTTTCATTTAGTCACAGCAGCTTGCGGTGCTGAGGATTTTTATACAACTGAGAATAATACAGCAAGAACCGAAACACCACAGCAGGCTCGTGAATTAGATAAAAAGCTTATTTCTGCCTGGACAGGGCATCCGCATTTAAGGGTTATAGATAATTCGACAGATTTCAAGAACAAAATTAAAAATCTTATTACAGAGATTTCTTCATTTTTAGGGGAGCCTGAACCTTTGGAAATTGAGCGCAAGTTTTTAATAGAATACCCTGATATCAGCTGGCTTGAAAGCTCTGAAAACTGTCAGAAGGTTGAAATTATACAAAC
>JAFVWD010000028.1 GCA_017501865.1 Clostridia bacterium
ATAGCCATTCCAAGTCCCGTACCAAGACGCACTTTTTTTGTATCCTCAAGCTCATCCTTAGAAAACGGCTCGAAAATATGCTCAAGATATGACTTGTGCATACCTATTCCGGTATCAGTTACAGTAAACTGATATGTAGCTAAACCATTTTCAAATCCGACTTCCTCAGTTTTAAAATAAATATAACCATTATCAGTATATTTTACTGCATTACTCAGAATATTAAGAAGAATCTGTCTTATATGGAGCTTGTTGCCCAATACACTATCATGTGTGATATTTTCAAAATCGGTTTTGAATTCTATATCCTTATCCTCTAACTGTCCTTTAATTATTGAACAGCAGGTATCGAGCATACAGTTCATCGGGAAAGGTTCATCCTTTTCTTCATTTAAACCGGTCTCGAGCTTTGTAATATCAAGAATATCGTTAATAAGACCGAGAAGATGCTCAGAAGCCATTCTTATTTTTTTATGACAATCCTTAAGAACCTCAGGTTCATTAATATGTCTTTCGGCTTTTGCAATCATTCCTATAATACCGTTTATAGGTGTTCTTACATCGTGAGACATATGTGAAAGGAACATTGTCTTTGCCTTATTTGCATTTCTTGCTTCCTCTGCACTTTCAGCAAGTGCCTCGGCATATTCACGCTCCTGCTTAAGTAAAAGATTCTGACTTCTGTTCTTTACAACAAATACAACCAAAAGCAGAATACCAAGGAAAATAAGAACCGTAATAAACGTAGCTGTATCAACTATTGCACCTGCAAAGTCAATAGTTTCAGCACTTACAAATTCCTCGGGCACAACCATAACCAAATCCCAATCATTGTTGCGCATTGGTTGTACCGTGATGAAATATGTTTTCTCATCACCCTTGACCCTTACCGCTGTGACAGAGCTTTTGTTATTTTTAATATTCTCTTCAATCTCCTGGATTTTATCACCCCTGACACGTTCAACATTGGGGTAAATATCAAGATAATTAAAGCTGTTTATAAACTGATGCTTATCAGTTTCGAAATAAATACTTTTACCTGTATTATCTCTTATAAAAATGCTGTTCTCCTCGCCGTAGGCTTCGTTATGGAAAATCTGCTTATAAGAATCCATTTCAAGGAAAACGACTGTATGAGTTATAATTCTGCCATCTGCTAATTCAACAGGTATTTCTGTTTTCATAAGAAATGTCATATACTCATTTTCAGAATTTTCCAACGGCTTTATAATAGCAAGCTGCTTCTCATTTGTTGCAAAATCAAAAGAATCACCAAGCGAAAATACATCTCTGCTCTCATTGGATGCAAAAACATTACCATCTTTGTCAACTATACCGAAAATCAAGCCATCCTTGCTCAATTCATTTTCCAATTTTGTAATTCGTGATACACATTCTTCTGTGCTCAAATTATCGAAAGCAGGAAAACGAACCGACATTATCTGAAGCAAAGCCCATTGTTCATCTAAAGCAACATCTACCGTTTCGGTTATTTGCTTTGCGGTTTCATTAAGGTGGTATGCACGTTCTTTATAAACCATATAACTGAACTCTTTAACATAGCCTATTACCGCAACAACACCCAAAACAATAAGAACAGCACCAAATATTGCCGCAGTTATTTTCCATTTTTTGTTAACAACTTTTTTCACACTTTTCACCCAACTTTTCAGCCTTGAGCAAATCTATTTCTGTAAAAATCTGTAATTGTGCCTTTACACTCTCTTGCAAGCTTATAAATTTCTTCTGAAAAAGCACCGCTGTCAACAGACATCTGGCTTAATGCAATATTGAAATTCTGTCTTGTAAAATCATCAAGCTTACAAAAAATCTCATCGAATTGTATCGCAAAGGAACAGAGCTGAGCATGAATAGGTGTTTCAGCAGCTGTAAGCTGATGAGGAAAACCTGTTCCGTCCGCTCTTTCATGGTGATACATACAAATATCACTGCAAACTGAAATAAAATATGTACAGCTCTGAGATATATTAAGACGGAGAAGCTTCGCACCTGCTATTGTGTGCTTCTGGTACATTCTGTAATCGCTCTCGTTTTTCTTCGGGAAATCAATACATCTGTCCGGAATAGTCATATAACCTATATTATAAAAATATGCGGCAGTAGTAATCATATTGATTTTTGCAGGCTCATACTCATCACCTACAAATTGAGAACCATACTCAGTTACAAGAATACGTGTAAGCTCTGAAATGCGCTTGAATCGTTCGTCGCTGACACCCTTGTTTTTCAGATATTCTTTATATATAGCTGTAAGTCTTCCTATAAAAATATTTGTGTCATTAATATCATATTCCTTCAAAGGACCTACATCCAGATTCTTATTACGCGGTTCAATATCAAGAAGTGAGTGAACCTTTTCAAGAACC
>JAFVWD010000285.1 GCA_017501865.1 Clostridia bacterium
AGTACGTTGACAAGATTTTTTTACAGCTTCTTTTTGTTCATTTTTAGGTAAAAAAGAAAGTGCTTCTGTAATACATTTTCTTAAATCAGTTGTAGTTTCTATCGGCTTTTTCTGATTTCTCCATCGGCAAATTGCAGAGGCAATTTTATCGGCATACGGCTCATCTGCATTTTCAGTTAACATACCTTCAATTTCTGCCTTCGTCAATTGCTTTAATCGGTCGGCACCGCTGACACCCTTTTGCGGATTCAGTCTTAAATCCAGGGGCCCGTCAACCTTGTAGGAAAAACCTCGTTCAGGATTATCTATCTGCATTGAAGAAACCCCTAAATCGGCAAGTATAAAATTAAATTTGTGCCCTGTTTCTTCTGATACTTTATCAATATCCTTAAAATTCTGAAGCCTTACGGTTAAAATATCTTCTTTAAAGCCTGCCTCCAAAAGTCGCTTTTTGGTTTTTTCAGATTCAATAGGGTCAACGTCCAGAGCATAAATATGCCCTTCTCCTTTTAATTCAAAGAGCATAGCTTTTGTGTGTCCGCCATAACCAAGAGTTGCATCTAAGCCTATCTGTCCCGGTTGAATATTTAAAAAATCAAGTATTTCCTGAACCATAATTGAAATATGCATTCCGGCAGGTGTAGCTCCACGGGCAATAATGTGGGCTACATCATCCTTATATTTTTCAGGATTCAATTCCTTATATTTTTCGCTGAATTTCTTAGGATGAGTTCCTGAATAACGCTTTCTGCGTTTATGAGGAATCTCATCGATTTGCTGATTTTGTTTGTTTTCTTCCATTAAAACCTTTTCTCCATTAAAATTTTCATAAACAAGCCACCCTGTACTGTACGGTGTCTGAACGAAACCATATTTCCTGACTTGGTATCATACCAGTCACTTAAAGCAACACGGGTTGTGGAATCATTATAAGCACACCAGAGCGGTTCTATAAATTCTTCAAACACAGCCTTCTCACTTGCCATAGAAGCAACCCACACAAGCCAGTCACTCTTAGTGTAGTCTGCTCGTGAATCAAGCGGCATACCATATTTATTGAAATATTTCTTATTGTTTTTCAGCTCTCTGTCCATAAGTTCCTGAGAAAACAAGCCTGTTCCCCATACTCTGTCCCAAACCATATTATATTTCATTGAAAATGTGTTTGGTCTGTCGAAGGCTAAAAGTGTTTCTCCGTTTTCATCTACTGCAGTACGGAGCCATTCCTCAGCCATTTTTTCTGATTGTGACTTATAGAACTCTGCTTTTTCTTTATTACCCGACATTTCCATAATAACAGCCATTCCGCGAAGTCCCATAATCGCTTTTAAAGAAAGGTTGCAGTTATGCTCAAGGTGTCCTGCAAAATCATCTGTGCAAAGCTGATTTCCGGGGTCTTGTCCGAATTCAATTAAATATTTACACCACTTTTCCAAGGTATCAATGTGGCTTTCAGCAAATTCAGTTGATTTTTCTGCAAGTGCAACATTAGTTTCCATAACAAGCATATTTCCGCATTCTTCAACAGGCATCTGATAAATAAGCTTGTTTTCACCATAAACCTGACCGTTAACCAACGGATACTGTCCTACATCGTGAGGAGCGAAATCAAAAGTCCACTCATCGCTCCCTGCATATTTATAAATAGGACGCATCATACCTTTTACCAATTCAGGATTATACAAAAGGAACATAGGTGTTGACGGATAGCTTACGTCAACTGTTACCGCACATCCGTTTGAGTTACATTCTTTTGACACATAGAGAATTTCTCCGTTTTCGTCCAACACTAATTTGTGCGCAGCTATTACCTGACGGTAAGAAAGCAATAAAAGCTCTGCATATTTTTCTCCGCCTGCCTTTACCGCATCTCTGTAAAGCTGATTTGAAAACTCGTCACATCTTTTTAATGTACTTTCATAATCTTCACTTGCTTCTTTTATTGCTTCAAGAATAGTCTTTCCGTTTCTGTTCCAATAAGATTTTAACGGCTTCTTAAAATACTCTATGCTTTCAATATCATCATAAGCAAAGAAAAATAATGTTCTTTCGTTTTCTCTCGCTTCGCATACAGTATGAATGTATTCTTTTCCGTGTCTGTCACTTGTTTTTGTTTCAGCATTTATTCCGTCAGTAAGAAGGTAAACATAACCCCAATCAATGCGTATATCATCACCGCTTTTATGAAGAGGCTTCTGCTCTACATTACCCATTTTCATACCTATAAGCTTTGCTGCTTTAACCTCTTCTTTTACAACATCATTCTGACCGGCTTCATTTAAACAAAGCTCGTCGCTGACACGAATATCCAATTTAACAGAATGCTTTTTATTATCTTTTAATTTATATTCAACTGCAAGATATGACACGGGACGCGTTAACAATTCAAAATCGGTTACAAGCACCGGTGAAGTAAACCTTAAGCTG
Organism: Clostridia bacterium; assembly: GCA_017501865.1. Lineage (GTDB taxonomy): Bacteria > Bacillota > Clostridia > Oscillospirales > Acutalibacteraceae > DTU089. The sequence continues at coordinate 2,428 of JAFVWD010000285.1, forward strand.
AGAGATATTATTTCATTTTCCATTGCAACAGTAGTCGAAAATGCATCTATATCAATTGATTTCTGGTCGAGCTTTAAAACATCTCTGTCATAGCCCAAAAATAAATATTCCTTATCATCAACAAAAACTGTACCTATTATGTTATTAGGTTTATTTGTCCAATGCTCGGTTTCATAAAAATTAATAATTTCATCTCTTGACCACACTGAAAAATAAGGGTCGATTGTTATAAGCGGAACCGAAGGTGCTCGAAGTTTCATAAACGCAATCCTCTCAATTTTTATTCTTTTAAAAATTTTAGCATAGTTTTTCTCTGTTTACAACACATATTACTCAAACCAACCATATTTTTCAAGATTGATTTTACCGTCAGCTTCAAAAGCTATGCCTTCATTTTTCAAAAGCTCTCTTTGCGTTTCTCCACCGCCGAAGGCAAAGCTTTCTGCTACTTCTCCGTTTCTTGTAACTACTCTGTGGCAAGGAATAATCCCCGGCAAAGGATTTTTGTGAAGTGCATAACCTACCACTCTTGCCCAATGCGGATTACCTGCAAGCATTGCCACATGCCCGTAAGTAGTTACCCTACCCTCGGGAATTGTTTTCACTGCATCATAAATTTTATCATAAGCTGACATATAATCACCTCTCCGTTTACTCTGATCAAAATGTTAATCTGTTAAAAGCAAATACCCGAGTTAATTCCGGCTCCCATAAGGAAGCTTTTCTTTATGGGAACCCGGCGAACTCTCGGGTATTGTTTATTTTTATTTACTTTTACTTATTAATTCGTTACATAACCCGGGGTTGTCTGTAATTATTCCGTCTACCCCGCAGAAAATCATTCTTTTTATTTCTCTTTCTTTATTAACTGTCCATGGATTAACCATCAACCCCATTTTATGTGCTCTTTTAACATATTCCTTTGTAACAAATGCACTGAACGGATGAAGTGCATCTGCATGAATATCCTTAGCAAAAGCCATAGGTCTGAACATAATTTTTCTGCCTACTTTCTTTTCGGGACTGTAAAGAAGCCCTGTTTTGCAATTTGGGTCAAGCTTTTTACAAACCACCAGAATTGCCGGGTCAAAAGAAGAAATAAGAAGTTTGTCAAACATATCATATTTTTTTGCAAGCTCTATTGTTTTTTGCGGAAATTCGATTGAAGCCTCACCAAAAACCTCGCTTTTTAATTCAATGTTAAGAACCTCAACATTATTATCCTTACAAAGAGCAATAAAATCCTCTAACAGCGGTATTTCTGTATTTTTGAACTCTTCGCCCTTATATGAACCAAAATCAAATTTTCTCAATTCCTCAAGAGTCATATCTTTAATTGCACCCGTACCGTCTGAGGTCTCATCTATTGTAAAGTTATGACATAAAACCGGTACACCGTCTTTTGTTAAATGAATATCTGTTTCGACACCGTCACAGCCTATTTCAAAAGATTTTTTAAATGCAGGTAATGTATTTTGCGGAGCAACTAAATTTGCCCCTCTATGAGAAATTACATTGATTTTCGCCATATTAAACACCCCGTATTTCATTTTATTTCGTTCTGAATAATTTTTTAAATACTACAGGAATAATTCCGACACCTAAGCAAAGAAGTATTTTTTCCTTCAGCATTCCGTCTGCATCCCATATATACTGAAGCTCAGCCTTAATACTGTCACCGCACAAATCAGCATATGTAAGGTGTTCCGTTTCGTAATCACCTGTTTTTTCGTCAATGGTGAACACCCTTACTCCACGTGTACGTTTACCGTAACACCTGAAGGATGCACATGAGGTCTGGACTATATTAACTCCGTCAAGAGTTGTTGTAAAACAGTTCTGATGGTCGTGACCGAAAACTATTGCCTTTACATCGCCACACTCTTTTATTGCTTCGAGCTGACCGTTGCCACTTTCAACTGTGCTTATATATTCGCCTATTACACCATCTACACAAGGCTTTGCTTTGAAAAATTTCCCTTCAGGACCTTTAAACGACCCTTCATCATTTTCATTGCACTCTTCTATCAAATCAAGCATTTCAATTAACGGAATATGCTGGAACATAAGTGACGGCACAGCTTCTCCGCCGTTTTCTTCTTTTAAGCTTGCGGATTTTTCTTTGTACCATTTAATTGCTTCAGGCTTTACCATTTCGTAAGACTTGTCCTGCTCCTTATCAAGCCAGGCACTATCCATCATCCACAGATTAAATTTCACTTTACTGCCGTCTTCAGAATAAATCGGAATATTGAAGGTTTCGTCCTTGAGAATTTCATCTTTATTATCAAGTCCGATAAAATACGGATATTGTCTGTAAACATCGGACTGTTCTTTTTTTGTAATCTCATTTTTATCATCGTGATTACCATAAATCATTGAAAACGGTATTTTCCGTTCCTCAATTGGTGTAACCAACTTATCTATAGCGACCTTCATCGCTTCAAACTCAGCCTCTTTTGTTTTCACAAAAAGCGGTGTCAGAGTTCTCGCATCACGAAAATGATTACCTAAAACATTGTCACCCGTAAGCACAATTAAATCAGGCTTTACTCTGTCATAGGCCTTATCTAACATCTTCATCATTGTTTTTCTTACATATTGTAAGTCCTGAGCATCGCTCACCTGAAGAATTGTAAATTTTCCGTCTTTAAACTTCAACTTCATAAGCTGTTTCTCCGATTTTTAATTTATATTGGTAAAAATGCCTTCGCAATTCCGAAATACACCAGAAGTGAAATTGCATCTACAAGTGTTGTAATAAAAGGACTTGCCATAACCGCAGGGTCAAAGCCCATTTTTTTTGCAAAAAGCGGTAAAACGCAACCTATTAGCTTTGCAGCAATAACCGTTATGCAGAGTGTTAATGCCACAACTGCCGAAACAACCAAAGAAACATCTTCTGTACCCATTACAAAACCATCTATAAAATAAACCTTTAAAAATGTTGCAAGGGCTATTGTAACACCGCATAGAACAGAC
>JAFVWD010000286.1 GCA_017501865.1 Clostridia bacterium
AACAATTATAGCACTAACTTTAGCAGTATCCTCTAAAAGATACGCATCAACATATGCTTGTCCTACAATTAATCCTTTTTGTAAATTATCAAAACTGTGTGCTCTAATATGATTAAACTCGCCTTTTGCCACACCGCACCGGAATAATATACTTAATTCAGTAAATGCCCTTTTGCTAACTTCTAATAAATAATCTAATAGTTCTTCAAGAGCTTGTGGTTTATCATCGTTTGTATAGACAATTATTGAATCGCTTACAATATATCCATTTATATTATTACTTTCTTGGGCATTTTTTTCGTCCCATATTCTATAAAGTAAAGATGATAACGAACTTATAAATTTTTCTGCTTCAAATTGATTGTATTTTTGTAGCGCTTTTTTAAAACCCAAAACATCTAGAAATGCAACATATTTCATTTTACCCTACCACCAATTTATTAGTTTTCTTTAAGTATTTAGCCGGGATTGGCTTTTTTAGTTTCCATACAATGTTCATTGGCCTTGAACCATTGTGGCTAACATAATCAGCTGTACCGAGGAATGTGTACGGTGCAGTATTTCCAAATTTGTCCTTTTTAAATTCACGAACAAAGAGGAGGACTCTGCTTCCACGTTCCTGATGATGAATGTATCTCTGACCAACAGAACCATCTGCATTGGTTGTACTCTGGCTTTGCCAATGGAACAGTGTATCATTAATAGAATAATCGTTATACATTGTTGTTGGTGAATAATCCTTATCAGATTTATTCAATGTAATCATGAATATATCTGCCTGTTTATCTGGCAACCATTTTACACCTTCTCGTACTGATGTTGGTTTCATGAAATCCATTGCAACAAGAAGCTGGTCACGAGTATATGTACAATGCAAATCAAGCGGACAATCAAAACCAAGTTCAACAACATCATCAATAAAGTCAATATGGTCGAAATTATATTTTAATAAATCTATAAGCTCTTTTAACATAATAGGACTATTAAAAAGAGCTCTGAAATTATTAGTTATTTCTTCGCCTTTCCAATCATCAATTGGCTTACCCCAAACAGTAACATAAAACATCTGAAGCATACGTTTTTCAACATCAGAAAGACTTGCAAAATCAATATCATTAATAGAATTCAATATGGTAATTAAGAATATTATCCATCTTCTTGAATCTATTGAAACTAATCTTGGGAAAGCTTTTGTCAAAACATCTTCTATTGGTTCATTGAAATCATCAATAATATCTGCACGAGCACATAATCTTGAAAACGAAGAAAATTTATACATTGCCCTTGCATCAAGTCTGTAATAATCCAAGAAATTAGCAAGAGTCAATTTCTTACCTGTGTCATCCTTAAACGAAATAATCTTGCTCATTAAACCGGCTGTATTGCCATAAGATGCACGAATATTATCAAGTATATACTGAGCTGCTTTTCTTTCTAACTGGATATAGCAACCCTTAGGTACAGAAACAAAGCCCTCTTTGATTTCTCTTGTTACGCTACGAGTTGTATTAGAAAGCAACACAGCAAACTTATCTTCAAAATTATATTTTCTATTAGCCTGACCAATGAAATCAAGTACGGTCAGGCATTCTTTATCTTCAGAAAGTCTTAAACCACGACCTAACTGCTGCAAGAACACAGTTAATGATTCAGTAGGACGCAAGAATAGAACGGTGTTAACTTCTGGAATATCCACACCTTCGTTATAAATATCAACAACAAAAATAAATCTTACTTTACCAGTTGTAAGTTGGTTCTTAGCATCTCTTCTTTCTTCGTCTGGTGATTTACCTGTCAAATACATTGATGGAACACCATGTTCATTAAAGTATTTGCACATAAATTCAGCGTGTTCGATAGAAACGCAGAAACCAAGACCTTTAACGTCATTTATATCTGTAACATATTTAAGTAATGAACGAACAACCAAGTCTGCGCGTTGTTGCGCCACATAACCACTTGCTGTATAAACACGAGACAATTCGCCTTTGTCATATCCACCATTAGCCCATTTCAAAGAATCAAGGTCAACAGTGTCTGTTACACCAAAATACTGGAATGGACACAACAATTTACGGTCAATCGCTTCCGGCAATCTGATTTCTGCTGCGATTCTGTTATTGAAGTATGGCAAGATACTTTTTCCATCCATACGTTCAGGTGTAGCTGTAAGACCTAAAAGTATTTTAGGGTTATAATACGCCAACAATTTCTGATATGTAGGTGCTGCAGCATGGTGGAATTCGTCCACAATTATGTAATCATAAAATTCTGGGGTTGTCTTTTGTGTGAAATCCTGAGAATTGAATGTCTGTATTGATATAAACAAATTATCAATACTTTCTGGCTTGTAGTTACCTACAAACATTTCACCAAAATTTGCATCCTTCAATACAGCACGGAATGTATATAAACTCTGTTTGAGAATTTCTTCACGATGCGCAACAAACAAAAGTCGACAAGGCTTGTCCGGATTTTGCTTACGGAATCGTTTGTAATCAAGAGCAGAAATAACAGTTTTACCTGTACCTGTTGCAGCTACTACAAGATTTTTGTAATAACCACGAACTAAACGTTCTGCCTCTAATCTATCGAGTATTTGTTGCTGATAATAATAAGGATTGATATCTATTGTATATAATTCAGGGTTATTGCTATCAGAATATTTTTCAGCTTTTAGAGCTCGTTGAAGTCTTTCTACCTGACCTTCATCATAATATTCAAACTCAGGAGAATTCCAATAGCTTTCAAAGGTTGCTTCAATCTTATCGATAGTTTCAGGTAAATCCTTCTTAGTAACTTTTACATTCCACTCCAAGCCGCTGGAAATAGCAGCGTTAGAGAGGTTTGACGAACCCACGTAAGCAGTTGTAAAACCAGTGTTACGATAGAACACATATGTCTTTGCATGAAGACGTGTGCGTTTTGTATCATAGCTAACTTTAATTTGTGTATTAGGGAGCTTTCGTAATTCTTCAATTGCCTTCGCATCTGTTGCACCCATATAGGATGTGGTTATTATGCGAAGTTCTCCACCATTTTGAGTAAATGTTCTCAGCTCATCCATCAAAAGACGCAAGCCACTCCACTTAATAAAAGAAACAAGCATTTCAATACGATTGCAAGATACAATTTCTTTCTTGAGCTCTGTGTACATTTGGGGCTCATGAATAGCACCGGTAAATAGCGAGCTCTGAGCAATAGATGTTTCAGGTCTTACAATTGCAGCTTTTTCATCTAATGCAAGAATGCTATTTTTCTTATCAAACAATGCTAAAAGCTGTTCAGCTCGTTCAGCCACTGACATTTCAGCAAAATCGTTTTCTTTAGTCTCATTAATAATTGTAGAAATAATACGGTTTGCGAGTGCTACCTGAGAATTAACGTCTCCCCCATTATCAGCAACGTTGTCTAAACCTTTTTCTACAACTTCAGTGATATATTTTGCTAACACTTTGGACGCCTCAGCACTATCAATAGGCGCAGTGGTAGAGAGCTTGTCTGTTAAACCAAGCTCTGTTTCCAATTCCTTATTGATTATTTGCTCATAAAGTCCATCGTGTAGCATAAAACCGCCTCCAACACATTATCACTCATAATTTATATTGTATCATTGAAAATCAAATTTCTCAACAGAATTCTACATATTTTTCATTTAAACAAATCACACAATAAAAGTTTATTTTATAAACACTCTCTACTTATATATGACAAAAAACGACAAAAGCTACACAAAAATTTTCATATTTTTAAAGTTCAGCGAAACATACAATTAGCAAGATATTTTTTAAGCAATATAACGGCAAAAGTTCAGTATTTCAACCTTTGCCGTTATATATCCCCAAAACTATTTAATCATCAAAATTGAATTCATCTTCTTCATCTTCTTTTAACAATTCATCTAATAACATAAATTCTAAACCTTGCTCGAAGCAATCGAGGTTGCCATCATCGTTTAAATCGAACAAATCACCAAAAATACCGTTTGACATAAAATTACTCCTCGTTTAAAACTAATTTTTAATCTCAATTCTACCGAATGTTTTGTTACTGAAAACGTGGTCGAAAAATACTGATTTGCTCATTATTGAGAGATAATCAAAATCCCATTCATCCTCATAATTTTCAGCACTTAACTTTAGAGTTTCTTTTAATTGAAGCATTACTGCATATACGTGTTTGCAGTTTCCTGCACAAAAGCAATCGCACATAACGTCACTAACTTCTCTGCCGACTATTTTAAAGCTGACTTCGTATGGTTTACTGCCGAGCACGATTGCTCTGCCGACACAGTCCTTAACCTCAATAAACACCACTCTGTTATCCATATAATAATCGTGTCCGCGCTCTGCTTTGAGTGGGTCAATTTTCATTTTATTAAGTTCATCAAGAGTAAATTTCTCGCCATATTCTTCTGCTGAAATTATAATTTCTTCTTCATCATTTACAGGTGGCTTGAACCAACCAATAACCTTTTCGTAAGGCATAGTATACCGATTGATTGACATAATGTGAGAGCCTGCAAACTCCAATTCTCCATACACATCGGTATCTGCCACAAAAACCACCTTTTTATAATCTGATGGCTTGATTTTGAATGTGTATGTTAAATTCACCACTTTACCAGGGATTCCTTCGTATACACCATCAACAAAAACAGTATCTCCAACAGACAGATTAAACTGGTCGTTGTAATATGTAAGAGTGTTATGCTTTTGAGAAAAATAAATTTCTACAAGAGCTTTTCGTGGTTTTATCACTCTTGGTGGAGTGTATGTATATTCTGATTCATCTTTAACTCCATCCGGTATATATTTTGGTCTTTTATACACTTCAAATCCTAATTTTTCACACATAAAAATCATCCTTTCTTAATTTCCGAGTGCTTCTAAAATACCGAAAACAATTGAAATAATTATAACTACCAATAGAAATTTTAATCCATTGAAATCCGAGCTGCTACCTGAACCACCACTTGTGTTTTTAAATGCATAAAAATCATTCATATCCGGCATAATAAAACCACCTTTCATATTTTAACCCTAACTTCACTTTGACAATTCAGGGGTTCCATGGTTATATTCTAACACATGAAATATCCGTTAAATGGGACTTTGTGGCGTAAAAACGGATGAAGTTTACAAAATTCAACAAAAACCTGGCAAAAAATCAGCACTCTCATTCAAAATGGGAGTGCTTTGGCTTTGATGTTATTTTATTTTTTCATTCCATTCGGATTCTTTGAAGCCGACGAGAACCAAATCATTACCGACTAAAATCGGGCGTTTTTCAAGCATTCCGTCAGTTGAAAGAAGCTGTAACATTTCGTCTTCAGTCATACCCGGTAATTTGTTTTTCAAATCCATAGATTTATATAACAAACCGCTTGTGTTGAAGAACTTTTTTAATGGTAATCCGCTTTTCTTATACCACTCGGTTAGTTCTTCAAATGTCGGGTTATCCTGTTTAATATCTCTTAACTCGTATTCTATTTTGTTATCATCAAGCCACTTTTTAGCCTTCTGACAAGTTGTGCATTTCGGGTAGCAAATAAATTTTAGCATGGTAAACTCCTTATACTCATTCATTTTTAAAATCCCAGTTTTAATTATGTTTCCAATCGAACAAAAACATAGCATAGTAAATTGAAATATGTGCAGATGCTTGTTTACCATAATTACGGACTTTTTGTGTTATAGAATTAACCTGAGCATACTTCTCATTGAGATTGTTTTTATAAAAGTAATCAGCAATTTCTTTATTTACATTTTTAGTATCGGTAATTTCACGACCATTAAACTTTTTTCTTAAAGCAAACATTTCTTCCATAAATCTTGGATTCATATGTAAGTTATGTAAATCTGTTTTATACGATTCTACAAAGCGATTTCCGCCAATAAGCTGAGTTTTGGCAAATGAAACTAAATCAACCTCTGTTTTTGGTGTTTCAGATTTTATTTCAACAGGTTCATTATGTTGTGTAACTTCTTCAGTTGAAGCTTTTATAATTGGTTGTGGTTTGGTGTTAACTGTTGTTTTCTTTTCTTTTTTATTCATTAAAGAAATACATATACCTACCACCACTGCTACCATTACACATATAAATATCATTTCACCAAAACTATCCATGCGACTCACCTTTCACAGTTCCAAATTTTCAAACGATTTTTCTATGTACATCAAATCAATAAATTTAACATTAACCTTAACACCATCATATGCTGAATAATTAATGTTTTCATTATCTGAAATATTTTCAGTTAATGGATATAACAAAGTAACATTTCGAGCATTTTCGTATTTCTTTTGATATGCATACATCTGATACATATCTGTTTGAGATATACCGTAATTGGCTGACGAATTATTATTTAACAACTTCCATTTTGTATCCATTATGAAAACTGCACCGTCAGATTTTCTTGTTATGACAATGTCTGGTCGTAAAGAGAATTTTTTAGGTTTATCGAAAAGATATTTTCCTGAGTGCTGTGCTGAAACAATATACTCATTAGAATTCAAATATTTTTTAAGTTTGTTCGCAACATAACTTTCAAAAATAAATTCCATAGGAAATAATAATGCATAAGCAACTTGTGAACCAGCAAATGAAGTGAAGCTCTCACCTTTTAAAAAGACCTTGCACCACATCAAAATCAAATCATAATATTTTGAATTTCTGTCGTTAACGCATTTCTTGAAATCAGCGTTATAATCATTTGAAACATCAACCATTTCAAATGAATTCAACAAAGTTTTCAAATCAGATTTATTTTTAGATGATGTTGTTCGTTTAATCAAATACAATAATGTTGATTTTATTAATTTATTCTCTGGTCGATTGCAATTGAACTCATCGTATTCAACATAAAAGCGTTCCTTGTGAACAAAATTATACTTAACCTGTTTTGTAAAATCAATTTTGCCCTTACATACACTTGAATTCTCTTCTATAGTTTCGTAACCACTTTTCAAACCTTTTTTAACAATAGCAAATGCTTCATTTATAAACATTCTAATAAAGATTTCAAAAAGAGGTAACTTATCCGCATTTACATTTGTAGTTTGCATAGACTTGAATGGTGAATTTTTTAAACATCTTAGCATTTTAACTAATAGTTTTTTCACATTATCCGTATCATCTTCGCCACAAATCTTCGGTAAAATCTCAATTACAGAACCATCATTAAGTGCAACAACACCAACATAATTTTTGGCAGTAATAACTTTACCAATATTTTTGCGAACACTAACACTCATTAAATCAAGTGCTTCAGTTTCATTTGTTGCATTTGATAACACAAAATTTTCGAGTGAATCAAAAACCTTTGCAGGAAGTTTTTTATAACCATCTATTTCTTTATCTCTTGTAAAAGAGCCGTATTCAGTTATTGTAAAAAATTTATTCGCCATAATATACGGCTCCTTTCTTTGTTATTTATAAATCTTTTGGTATGCCAAAGGATTTTTTAACGCTTC
>JAFVWD010000287.1 GCA_017501865.1 Clostridia bacterium
GTTCGTGGTCACATTCACGGTAAGGACTCTGTTTACGCAGCCTCTCTTTTTGCTGAAATGATTAGTGTTACGGGCAAATCTCCCGTTGAGATTATGAGCGACCTCGAAGAGCAATTCGGTGTATTTACAATGGTTGAAGACAACCTCGTTTTCGCACCTGAATACAAAGATACCGTTAATGATATTATTATGGTTAACAAAAAACTCCCTGAATTTTCTAACAAGGTTTCTCACGTAAACTATGAAGATGGCTGTAAGGTTTACTTTGAAAACGGCGATTTTGTTATTTGTCGTTTCTCAGGCACCGAGCCACTTCTTCGTATATTCGCTGAAAGCAGTGAAAAGAAAATTGCAAGAGAATATGTTGATGCATTCAGAGTATTTCTTAATCTTTAATGCCGCATAAATACAAAAACAACCTGTCATTTTCAAATTAAAATGACAGGTTGTATTTTTTTGTTGCTTTAATTACTTTTCATTTTCTCTTATCCACTTAACCATATCTGTAACAGATTGTTCAACTGTCATCGGATTATAGCCGAGCTCTTTTCTTGCCTTTTCAATTGAGAAATTGCAGTTTGAAACAAGCTTTCTTATAGAATAACGTGTGAAAAGAGGTGTTTTCTTTGCTACCTTGTAGAATATTTCTGCTGCAGGTGCAACTGCCTTTGCAAAGCCGTAAGAAAGCGGAATTTTAGGAGCCTTCTTACCGCATGCCTTTGCGGTAACTGCTATAAAGTCTGCAACTGAAATCTGCTCACCGCAAAGTATGTAACACTCACCTTTACCGCCCTGCTTTGCTGCCATATACATACCGTGTGCAACGTCACGGATATCTACAAAGTTATATGCACCAAATGAAAGTGTTACAGGGAAAATTCCGTTTACAAACATTCTTACCATTTCACCTACATTTGAAACCTTGAAGTCGTAAGGTCCTATGCAAGCTCCCGGATGTGTAACCACTGCATCAAGTCTGCCGGCTTTTACTTCATCAAGAACAAACTGTGTTGCAGTTGCTTTTGTCTTAGCATAAGTACCGTCAAGTATATCTACATCAAAGTGGTCAAGCTCTGTCATAAGCTGATTATCGGGAAGAGGCGGGAACGCATCTACAGAAGAAGCATAAATAAGTCTTCTTACACCCTTTTCCTGACATGCCTTTACAACATTTTTTGTACCGCCGACATTAACAGACCAAATCATATCCTCCTGGTCAGCATTAATATCTATAATACCTGCAAGGTGGTAAACAACATCTACTCCCTCAAATGCTTTCAGAAGTGCATCTAAATCGGTAACGTCACCGTACACCTTCTCACATTCAATTCCATCGAATTGCTTACTGTCTTTTCTTATAAGAATTCTTACCTTTTCACCGCTGTCAACAAGCTCTTTTAAAAGTGCATAACCTATATGACCTGTTGCACCGGTAACTAAACTAATTTTATCGCTCAAAGTCTTTTCCCTCTTCAAATTAATTTAAATTTTATTCGCCCTTCATTCCAAGAAGGTTTGCTTTGCCGTCAAAAACAGCCTGCGAAACCTTGATTGAGTCGAAAATTGCTGATTTTATATCATCGTCAGTAGCACCAAGCTCACGCGCATAGCTATCAGGAATAAAAAGATTTACATCCATAATATCTGCAAGTCCGTCAACATCAATACCGCTTTCAATGCCTTTTGCAGCATATTCCTTTTTAACACCGCCGAGTCCCATTCTCATCATCCACGGAGCAACAGAAATAATCTTTCTGTTTTCACCCATTCCGCGGGCTGCGTAAACAATTTTAAGGAACTCCTTCCAGGTTAAGTTGTACATAGAAATAGGCCATGCCTTTGCACCCTTTGATTTTTCAGCAGCACCAACTATAACCTCACCAACCTGGCGAACTGTTAACATTGCTGTACCGCCACCCGGGTACATTGTGCAAGGAAGCTTATCCATTCTCTTGATTTGCTCAATGAGAATAACCCAAACAGGCTTTCTGCCCGGTTGTGTTCCGAAAATATAAGGAAGCTCAAGAACAGAAACATCGAAATTCTCATCTGCAAATGAGAAAGCTACCTCTTCCTGGTCGATACGGCTTCTTATATACGGATGCTTTTCTGTAAGCTTCATATCCGGTCTGTCTTTTGCAAGGAATGCAAAATAAGAGCCTAACACAACCGCACTCTTCATACCAACCTCTTTACAAAGAGGAAGTATTCTCTTAAGCGGTGCTATATTGTATTTATAATATGCATCATAAACAGGTGCCGGGAACTCAACTCTTTCGTCTATGCCTGCGGCAAACACGAAGCAGTCGTGACCCTTTAAAAGCTCACGGATTTCGTCATCTGTTTTCTCGTAGATGTTGCACATTTCAAGTTTCATTTCCTTAGGGATAGGTGCTCCTTCAGGGAGCGGCGGAAGTGCCACTGAGGTAACCTCGTGGCCTCTTTCTATAAAAATTCTTGCAGCCTCGCAGCCCAAAAGACCTGTGCCGCCAATCATAAACACTTTCATTCTGTAACCTTCTCCTTAAAGTTGTCAAAAATTTCTTTACCGTAGAAATAGTTTTGCTCTTTGTCGTGAAGCGGATACCATACCTGTGCAAAGAACGGATTAATCTTTGCTTCAGCATCATAATCCCAAGGCCACGGAAGCTCTTGCGGACACCAATGACCTCCGCGAAGAACGAGGTTAGGTGACATTTCAAATTCATTTCCGCGTGCACTCTTCCATTTTACAGGTGTGTACATATCTTTAATTTCTGTTGCAAGACATTCACCGCCACGGAATTTTGCAGCCTTCTGAATATCTTCAAGTGTAAGTGAGTTAAAGTCCTTTGTTTCATCGTAACCGTGATCAAGAACTATTACATCATCTGCAGTTGTCTTTTTAGATGGGATTTTTATATCAAAATCTGCCCATTTTCTCGGGAGCTTTTTGAAGTTTTCCATACCGCCGTAGTAAGAAGTCATTCTTACCTCAACATTGTTTTCTGCCCACCATAATGTACCATACTCAGGAGTCATAGCAATCTTTTTCATAAATGGCTTAACTGCAAATGCAAAAGGCTTTGCAAGGAATGCTAATTTATAGTAGAACTCTACGTTGTTCATCATTTGCTTGAAATACTCCTTAACAGGAATATTTGCTCTGAAGTGGCAATATTTTTCAAGCTCGTCACCATCATAGTACCATTGACCATGGAAGTTCTGTGTTGTGAACCAATGTGGGTCAAAAAGCTTCTTTGGTGAACCGAGACCTAATGTACCCAAGAGTAATTCTTCAAATTCATAGTTTGTGATTCTGTATTCTTCACCTGAACCGATATTGTAGAATCTTCTCCAGAATTCTTCAGGAATATCATCACCGCAGACATTTGCTAAAAGTCTGCCTGAATCTTCAACAGTTGCCCATTCAAGTACACCGTTTATCGGAACGTGATACATAATAGGCTCCATATTTTTAAGTATTGCAGGGTAAAGAATACCTGATTGACGAAGAGATACCCAATGCTTAAGTCCTGACTCTGCAAAAACTGCTTCTGCTTTAACCTTACTTATAGCATAGTGGTCGTAAACACTTATTTTTATAGGGTCACCTGTTCTTGCCCAATGAATAGGCATATTGCGGTCACCTGTTTCAGCAACTGTACCTATGTAAACAACTTTAATATCATCTGCATTCGGTTGTGCTTTTACTGCATTTACAATATTCTGTGCTGCGGTTACATTTGTTTTCTGTGTTTTTACAGGATAATAGTCTGCAGCAGGAGAAACCATACCACCTACATGAAGAACATAATCTGCACCGTTAACACATTCGAGAACGTCTTCATAGTTTGTAAGATCACCCCAGACAAGCTTTACTGAAGGATCATTCTCATAATCCTTAAACTTGTCTTTGTTCTTCTGACTTCCTCTGTTAAGAAGAACTATGTTATACTGGTCCTTCTTAGCATAAAGTTCTTTAAAGCCTGCCCAGCCCATTGTACCAGATGAGCCTGTTAAGAATACGGTTTTTTTTGCCATACTCAATCCCTCCGAAAATCTTCTTTTTTTGTTATAATTTTAACATTATAATTATACAATTTCTGCCAGATATTTGTCAATATGAATATCGACCTATTTTAGCCCGTATTATTGTATATATTGGATATAAACGGCAGTAAATTTAACATTTTTTTAATATCAGACAAAAAAATGAAACAGCACTTACATATTCACAAAAAATGTAAGTGCTGTATATTTTATGAATTTGTTAAATTGAGAACGTGCTCGGTATTTGTACAGGATGTAGATACCGTTGCTGTTCCCTCGGGATTTGCAGTAATTACTGCTGTAATGGTGTTTGCCTCATCACCGCAAACAGGAACTGTCTGGAAAGAGCTGTTAATTGTATCTAAAGTAACTCTTCCACTCGAAAACGTACTGAGTGCTCCACTACTTGCCTCTGTAATTGTCGGATTATCACCTGCTGTGAATATAACAGAAACAGGACCGCCGACACCTGCAATGTTCTCAATTGCAAAAAGATTGCCTACTGTACCGATTATCTGTCTTTGATTATCAAGACAGGTTTTTTCGCGTGCATTGTCTGTAACTGAGTTGTAAATCGGAACAGCAACAACAACTAAAATTGCCATTATAACAACAACAATCATAAGCTCAACCAAGGTGAAGCCTTTTTTACTTTTCATAAACTTATACATTTACGAACATCTCCTATAAAAAAGTGGGAATTTTTCGAAACCCTGTAGCAGTATGATAACATATATGTTAAATTTTGTAAATAGTAAAACAGTTTTTTTTAATAGTTTATTTACAAAAAGAAATACACGGCAACCTTGCGGTTGCCGTGTTGCTTAATCACTAATTATGTATTAGTCGTTTGCAGGAAGAACGTGGTCTGAGTTAACAGAATTGTCAGGAAGGTGACAAGCTGTTGTAACAGTAGCAGTACCACCTGTTGTGTTTGCTGAAATTGTAGCTATGAGAGTGTTAGCCTCGTCACCGCAAACAGGAACTGTCTGGAATGCGCCTTTGATTTCTGCTTCAGTTACTGCTGAACCAGCAAAAGCATCTAAACCTGCAATTGTCATTGTCGGGTTGTCACCAGCTGTGCAAGTAACTGTCATAGAACCTGTACCTGAAATACCCTTCATCATAAAGATGTTACCAATTGAGCTGATTAATTGTCTCTGGTTGTCAAGGCAAGTTTTTTCTCTTGCATTGTCTGTAACTGAGTTGTAAATCGGAACAGCAACAACAACGAGGATTGCCATGATAACAACAACGATCATAAGTTCAACAAGTGTGAAACCTTTTTTGCTCTTCATAAACTTAAACATTTACGAACAACTCCTTTTAAATAAATTTGATTTTCATCATACATTAAAGGCTCCCGCCTAAAACATACTTTGAATACGGGGTTTTTCCCCTTTTCAAGAAAGTGGGAATAATCCGTAACTTTCTCTAATCGTATGTTAACACATATTTTCTGTTTTGTAAATACTTTTTTTTGAATTTTCTTGAAAATTTTTCATTTATTTTTATAAAACACATTTTTTATATCAATATGCACAAACAACCGACTTGCCATTAGTTGTTTTTCACAACCGATTTGAATCATAATATGCCAAAAACCCTTCAAGTCCTTCACAAATATCTGAATAAGTAACTTTAAAATTCCCCGTATACCACGGGTCTGCAACATCCGTTCTTCTTTCAGTAAAATCCATAAGCCTTCTGACCTTATTCTCCGGATCATCGCCAAAAATACGCATTATATTACGAATATTGTTACCATCCATACAAATAAATAAATCGTACTTGTCGTAATCACTTTTTTTGACCTGCACTGCCCTTTTACCATCACACGAAATTCCGTGCTCAGCTAAAATCTTCTTTGCAGGCGGGTAAACAGGATTGCCTACACCCATAAAAATTTCTTCAGTACTTGTAGCCATTGAGCAGACGGAAAATTCATTTTCTCTGCCCTGTTTTTTCAGCATATCTTTAAGTATATACTCCGCCATAGGACTTCTGCAAATATTGCCGTGGCAAACAAAGTTAATTCTCATAATATTTCTCCGTATAAAAAGCGAGTGCGTAACACTCGCTTTTGGTTTAATTCTTTTCTCTCATTTCGAGAACCTTACGGTGAACCTCTTCCTTGGTTTCTCCTGTCAACTTATAGAAGAAGAACGGAACACCTGCAAGGAACATCATAACACCGTGAACAATTGTATAGAAGAAAAGCAAAAGGATTTTTGTTTCGAGACTTTGCGCAGGATTTTCTACTGCTTCGGTCGCCTGAACATATCCTATTATTGAATCATCACCATAAAGAATTTTCGGTGCAAGTGATGTAGCAATAGTACCACTTATAAGTGTTCCTATTGAAACCACAAAAGGTAAGGTAGCGTCTATTCTCTTACCTGTTTTTGCCTCAATATCTTCAAGCACATCTGCCTGGAACATACTTGGCAAAAGGTTGGATGCGCCAAATTGCAAGCCTATAAGGAACAGGAAAATAATGAACACTATCTGCAAAACACCCGAACCTGTTTTAAAGTACATATAGCCTACCGCAAATGCAAGTACATTTGCTATTACCGAGTAAATACCGCTTGCTATGTAAAGAACCTTTGAGTTAAACTTCTTAAGAAGCATATTTATGACAAGCATACCTACTGCAGTACCTATTCCTGTAGGTAAACCGAAGAACAGGAATTTATCTGTTGAACCAAGAAGTGCACCTGCGAGGAATATTCCCATATAGTTTGAAACCTGTCTGAAGTTTTTAAGAGTATCAGAAATAATGATTGCCCAGGCATATTTATTTGTCAGTACATCCTTGAAGCCAACAAACGGATTTTTCTTTTCTGCTGTATAAGTAATTCTTTCTTTTACTGAGCTCATACCTAAAAGTACTGTAATAACACCTACAACACTACAAAGGCCTGAACCTATAATATACTGAAGCTGTTTATCATCCTTCCAGATTGCTGCGATAACAAGAATTATAACAAGCGGAGCAGAATTGCCGACAGCAGAAGAAATACTTCTGAATGAAATTATGTTATCGCGCTCCTTCATATTAGGTGTCATTACGTTTGCTATCATATTAATAGAGTTACCTAATGTGCAGAAGGCTCCCCACAAAACTGCTATAGCTACAAGGTAAACCATAAGGAAAGAACCGCTTAAAAACGGTGGCACCCAGAAGGAAAGCATAAGTGTCGCAGCCATTGGTATGACTATAGCTGTTGTTATAGGCTTGAATTTACCCTTTTTACCTGGTTTTCTTCCGTCAATATACATTGAAATAAGAAAACTAAGCACAAACGGTATAATGCTTACAAGCGTATTATAAAGCGAAACAGAATCTTCGCTGAGCATTAATACATTTATAAGATAATCATTTCTGTAGGAGCCTACCATACCTGTCATTGTTGTGTAGAAAAATACTCCTATAAGATAAAGCACAAATTCGTTAGTTTTAACGTGTTTTGTCTCTTGGTTACGGGTTTCTAAAGTACTCATAATATTTTCCCTTTCAAATTAATAACCGCATTATTATCGGAATACCCCTTGTTATTTCCGATACTATTTAAAATCATATAAGTCAAGTCCGGTTTCTCACCGTTTTTTGAAAGCTTAGCTTCTACCTTTTTCAATATAAAATCAAGTCGTTTCAAAGCCTTAAAAATTGCATCGTATTCGGGTGTACCCTTTACAAATGGTTGATCGCCCTTGAAAATAGCAGTCCCTATTTCCCCTGCAAAATCAATTAATTTTTTCTTCTTCAACGATTTATCAATCTTTATAAAAAGCAATTTTGAAAGTGTGCCGAGCTTTATTGAGTTAAGCAGCTTTCTTGCGAGCTTCTTCAATATTTTAACAGCACCGCTGCCACCCTCAAAAATTTTATTTATTTTATTTTTCACTGAATAGTCAAAGCGCCAATCAAAAAACTCCTCGTAAGTTTTTCCGTTCAATTCAACGGGAAAATCGCATACAGGAATAGATTTTACATTCATTTTTCCGGTTTCATCAATTTCGATTTTCCTGTATTTACCGGGAGTTCCTACAGTAGTACTTGTACATATATCTACAAGCCTGTTTCCGTTTTCGGTAAAGAACTCATTTATGCTTTGTATGTGCATATGACCTGTAAAAATAAGCTCAACACCATTATCTGCAAGAAATGCGGCAACCTCTTTCCAATTTTTAACCTTTGCATCACCGACTAAATCAAAAACGGGAACCGACGGAATTACAGGGTAATGGCAAATGGCAAATATATACGCATTCGCCTTCCTTGCATCATCTATTTGCTCCTTTGCCCACATCAGAAGCCTTGAATCTATAGTACCCTTCGTCTCATTTTTACTATCACAATTAAAAGCAAGAAGTCTTGTCAAGGGTGCTACTTCTGCGACATAGGAAAGTGTTTCTTTATCTACCGAAAGAGCATCCTTATAGCCAAATTCATAATAAAGATTATAAAGCTCATCTAAAGTAGTACCTTTTACCTTTACAACCTCATCGTTTTTATAGCACTTGCCATATTCATTATAATCGTGACCTGCCGTAATAACAAAAATCTTCTTACCGCTTTCCTTTAAAGCATTCAGTTCTTTTACAAGACTCTTATGGCTTTCGTATTCTCCGTCTTTTGAAAGATCGCCGGGTATAATAATCAAATCGGTTTCACTATCTTCTTTAAGCTTTGTGAAAACGGTTTTGTTTATAGCACTGCTTTCTCTGAGGTAAAAGGCTTCTGTTTTCATATATTCTTCATAAGCTTTTCCCTCAGCACCCAGAGACTCCTCAAAATAGTGCGTATCTGTCAGCAAATAAAACTTTAAAGCTGTCATACAATCACCACTTATTTTCACAGTACTCACAAAATGCGTACATATCTTTAATTTCTATTTTTTTACCGTCATCAAGAGTAACGGTACCGTTCCACATTCCGTGAAGCTGGTGAGTGTGCATTCTTAATAGATTAAGTACGTTAGTATCAGAATGATTATCAAAGAACGGTGTCATAGTCATATCAAATCTGCCATCCTCGGAAACAAATTTCCATGGCTTCATAAATCCGTTCGTTTTAGGAAATTTTTCGACATCAATCGCACCGAATTTGTGCGCTTTACCATCATAGAAAATCGCTGTTTCTGTTGCATAGCTTTCGTCACCTATGCCCCAGGTAATCTCAAAACCAACCGTATGCTCCTCGCCGTTTTCATCCTTTATTTTCTGTGCGCCGTTACCCCAATACCAAACTAATTTATAAGGTGTATTGACTCTGCCCCAGTCAAGTGCGCAGTAGGTATCTTCTTTAGAAAACTCTATAACAGTATCGCCAAATCTGAATGTTCCCGAGCAAGGCATACAATTCTGTTTTGTAGTCATAAAAAAGCTTGTTGGGCTACCTTTAAAAGGAAGTACTGTTGTTATATTTTCAAGTCCTTCAGGAATATCCATATGGAAATCACAGACAACATCCTGCCCTTTTACCTTACTCTCAAAGTGAAGTGTTCTGCTTGTTTCTTTTGTATCAAATTCAAAATCAGCCTTACCGAAAATACTGTCAACTGTGTATTTTACATTGTTTGGAACATCGCCTTTAGGCGGTAACGGATATTTTTCTCTGCCACCTAAATAAATAATGGTTGCGTCACACATAGTTCCTGTGCTGTATTTTCTTTCATGCTGTTTATTTCTTAAATCCATAAGAACTGCGCCGACGTAACCACCGATAGAAATATTGGCAAAGCTTAGCTGAACAGCATACTTACCATTAGAAATCTGGTAAAAATCCCATTCCTTGCTACGCATTTTAGGTACAACCTGACTTCTGTCGTAATCAAAAAGCATATGTCTTGCCCAACCGGGAGCAATTAAATTTCCTTTTTCATCAAGCAATTTTGTAGGCTCAGTGTATTCCTTCTGAATACTTTTGAATTCACCGTTTAACCATGTAGGATATGTTCGTTTATCTACACTCATTGTTAAAACCTCCTAAAAAAACATTAAAACTAAATTAAATATACCACATCTTCAACAATTTAGCAATAGATAATTGAATTGACAACAAAGCTCAAAAAATATATAATAATTTACATAGTTTTCTGAAGGAAAGGATTAAACTGA
>JAFVWD010000029.1 GCA_017501865.1 Clostridia bacterium
ACTGTGGTTATGATTTACCTTATGCATCAATTTATTTAGGCGCATGTGATGCGGCAGCTTTCACTCAGAAGAAAATTAAAGCTACCGGTTTTGCTGCTATGGATCCAACACCTCCGAGATATTACCACACACGTTTAGATACACCGGACTTACTTGTTCCTGAGGCTCTCGAGGTAGGTGCTAAGGTTTTACTTGAAACCGCATGTCTTTATGATAGTGAAGGACTTATTTAATATTTTTTCTTTATAAAAATTTACGGGAGCATTTTCTTAATGAACTATATTATTTTAGACCTTGAGTGGAATAACACTTACTGCAAAAAGAAAAAAGGTTTTATAAACGAAATAATTGAAATCGGTGCAGTTATGCTCGATGAAAATCTTAATAAGGTTGATACTTTTTCTCTTTTTATAAAAGCACAATTAGGTAAAAAACTCCATACAAGGGTTAAAGAGCTTACGAATATTTCTAATGATGATATAAGTACGGGTACACCATTTTCTCAGGCAATGGCAGCCTTCAGAAAATGGTCATCCGGTGAAGATAATGTTATTCTTACTTGGGGAGACACCGATGTAAGGGTTTTAATTGAAAATTTCAGGTATTTTAACGGAATAAATTTCGTTCCTTTTTTAAGAAATTATGTTAATCTTCAGAACTATGCACAAGCATTTATGAATATTTCAAAAGCTGATCAAATTGGTCTTTCTGCTGCTGCAGAGCGTTTAGGAATTAATACTGAAGAGTATTCCTTGCACAGAGCAATTGATGACAGTTTACTCACAGCTGACATATTCAGAAAGATTTTTAATAAGCAGATGATTACATCGTATACTCATACCTGCGACAATGCATTTTATTTAAAGCTTTCATTTAAACCTAAGGTTATAACGGATATTAACAGCCCGCTTATTGACAGGAGCAAAATGAAATGCCTTTGTGATGTTTGCGGTTCGAGTTGTGAAAGAATTACTGACTGGCGAGTTATGAACCAGTCTTTCAGGGCAATTTTTCAATGTACAAGCTGTAAACGTAAAATAAGATTTACTATTCGATTTAAAGAGTACTACGATAGAGTTGATATTAAATCTTCGACGGTTCCTTTTATAGATAAAAAAGAACTTGAAATGAAAAACCAAAATAATGATGTTAATGAAGAAGTAATTGAAAACAATGATAATAAAATAACTGAGGTGTAATTACGATGTATCCTATTAAATTAAATCCTGTTTTTAAAGAAATTGTCTGGGGTGGCGAACGTTTAAAAACAGATTACAATTATGAGAGCGATTTAAAGAATATTGCTGAAGCATGGGTACTTACAGCACGTAATGATGGTGATAATACTGTTAAAAACGGTGAATATTCAGGTATGAGTTTTACTGACCTTATCAATAATAATCCCGGTTTTTTAGGTAAGAAGGGTGAGAAATACAACGAATTTCCGCTTTTACTTAAGTTTATTGATGCAAAAAACGACCTTTCTATTCAGGTTCATCCTGATGATGAATATGCAAGAATCCATGAAAACTCTTTAGGTAAAACTGAAGCATGGTATGTTTTAGATTGTGCTGATGATGCAGAGCTTATATACGGCTTCAAAAAAGAAATTACAAAAGAAGAATTCGAAAATTCAATTAAAGATAATTCCTTCTTAGAAAACGTAAACAAGGTTAAGGTAAAGAAAGGGGATATATTCTTTATAGAAGCAGGTACTCTTCACGCGATTGGCGGTGGTATTTTGCTTGCTGAGGTTCAACAAAATTGTAATACAACATATCGTGTTTACGATTACGGAAGATTAGTTGACGGTAAGCCTCGTGAGTTACATATAGAAAAGGCTCTTGATGTTACAAATACACTTCCGCCGGTTCGTTCTTCCGATCCGGAGGGTGAAATAGAATTTTTTGAGGATGCACAGCTTCAGAAGCTTTGCTCATGCGAGTTTTTTACTATGACTTCTATGAAATTAAACGGTAAACATCAATATTTTTGTGATAATAACTCTTTTCTCTCAGTTCTCATTCTTGAAGGAAAAGGTAGTATAACCGTTGATAATACTGTTGTCAGTGTAAAAAAAGGTGATAGTATTTTTGTACCTGCAGGTAGCGGAAATGTTGCTTTTTCAGGTGAATTTGAAGCACTTTTAAGTACGTTATAAGGTGATAATATGTCTTTGTTAACTGCTTTAAATTTAACATTTGGCTTTTCTGACGGCGTCTTGTTTAAAGGCGCCGCTTTTCAGGTTGAAGAAAATGACAGAATTGGTTTAATCGGAGCGAACGGTACAGGTAAAACAACTCTTTTTAAATTAATTACAGGAGAGTACACACCACAGGAAGGCGGTATAGTTCGCGGAAAAGATGTAAGAATCGGGTATATGGAGCAATATCTCGATTGTGATGATAATTGCACAGTTTATGACGAAGCATTAAAAGTTTTTTCAGATGTTTCAGAAATGGAAGCTGAGCTTGATAAAATTACAAAATCACTTGAAAATAATAGTGATATTAA
The DNA here is from genome assembly GCA_017501865.1 of Clostridia bacterium. Lineage (GTDB taxonomy): Bacteria > Bacillota > Clostridia > Oscillospirales > Acutalibacteraceae > DTU089. Next base: position 2,515 of record JAFVWD010000029.1, read on the forward strand.
ATTAATAGAGCGACAATTAAGCCTAACTGAAGAAATTGAACGTCGCGACGGGCTTGTTTATAAAGGAAAAACGCGTTCGGCATTATTAGGTTTAGGTTTTAAAGAGGAAGAATTAAATTCGCCTGTTAAAAATCTCAGCGGCGGACAACGTTCAAAGGTTTCATTATGTAAATTATTGCTGTCAGATGCCAATTTAATATTATTGGATGAGCCTACTAACAATCTTGATATTGATGCAATCACCTGGCTTGAAGATTATTTGGCAAAATATAAGGGCGCAGTTATTGTCGTTTCACACGACAGATATTTTTTAGATAAAATTACCTTTCTGACAATGGAAATTGCTTATAAAAAAATCACAATGACAAAAGGTAATTATACTATATTTCAGAAGTTAAAAGCAGAGCGAGAGCTTACTATTGAACGAGAGTATGAAAAAAATATTGCCGAAATAAAAAGAATTGAAGGAATTATCGAGCAACAAAAACGTTTTAACCAAGAACGCAATTATATTACTATTGCAAGTAAAGAAAAGCAGATTGAGAGAATAAAAGCTGATTTAGTTGTTCCGGATAAAGCATTTGCAGCTGTTAAATTTTCTTTTGATTCTGAGCTGCGTTCAGGAGATAATGTTCTGACAGTATTTGATTTGGAAAAATCTTTCCCGCAAAAAGAGCTTTTTAAAAATTTAAATCTTTCTGTTAACAGAGAAGATAAAATGTTTCTTTTAGGTCCAAATGGTTGTGGAAAATCTACATTTTTAAAAATTCTTAATAAGGAGATTTCTCAGGATAGCGGAATTTTTAAATTCGGTGCTAATGTTAAAATAGGGTACTTTGATCAGAATATCGATAAATTGGATTCGGAAAAGACGGTTTTAGATGAAGTGTGGGATATGTACCGCTTTATGGATCAGACAGAAATAAGGAATGCACTTGCATTATTTTTATTTCGTGGTGACGATGTGTTTAAAAAAATTTCTGTTTTAAGCGGTGGCGAACGTGCTAAATTATCTTTACTAAAAATTATGCTTTCAAAACCCAATTTTTTAATATTGGACGAGCCTACTAACCACTTGGATATAAACTCAAGAGAAGCTTTGGAGGACGCTCTTGAAAATTACAACGGAACATTATTAGTTGTGTCCCATGACAGATATTTTATTAATAAATTATCTGATAAAATTTTATATTTAACGCATGATGGTGCTGTTACTATTGACGGTAATTATGAAACTTATCTTGAGTTTAAGGATAAAAATTCGCGTAATTCGGAATCTGTAAAAAAAACGGAGCCTAAGGTTAATACTTACAAACTTCAAAAAGAGCAACAGGCACTTGAGAGAAAACGAAATGCAAGAATTTCAAAAATTGAAAAAGAAATTAATGAAAAAGAAGAGCTTGTTTCTGAAATCCAAAACTTACTTTCCTCTCCTGAAATTGCTGCTGATTATGAAAAGTTACTTCAGTTGACCGAGCAGTTTAATATATTGAAAACTGAGCTCGATGCTTTATATGAAGAATGGGAAGATATTCAATCATAAAATTTAAATCACCTGCATATATATTTGCGGGTGATTTTTTATGGAAAATAATAAAAAAGATTATTTAATTAAAACTTTATTTCTTCAATTTTTAATTTGCATAGCGATATTTTTGTTTATCTATTATATAAATTATTTTAATGCACCTTTTTTCAATAATTTAAAGAAATCATTAAACGAGGAGCTTAATAAGGATTTTTCACGTGAAGAAATAGAAGAAACCTTAAAAAAAATTGATAAATTTTCTGATGAAAATATTATTTTAAACAATTACAGCGATGAAGAATTTTCTGCAGAGATTTCAGGTGAAGGTGGCGAGGATGAAGATGTTAACAATTCTTCCGTTTCTTACTCAGAATATAAAATTAATTACAAAATTTTCAGACCCGTTATCGGAGGAATTGTTTCTTCAGAATTTGGAAAACGAGTACATCCAATCAGCGGAAACGAGGGAATTCATAAGGGTATAGATATTGCAATTGCAGAGGGTTCACCCATTTATGCATCATTTGATGGAGAAGTAATAGAAGCAACATATGATAAATGGAACGGAAATTATATTAAAATTAAGCACGATAACAATATAATTACAGTTTATTGCCACTGTAGTAAACTATTCGTAGAAAAAGGCAATATTGTCCGTGGCGGTGAGGTTATCGCAGCCGTAGGTTCAACAGGGCAATCTACAGGACCACACATTCATTTTGAAATAAGAATAAATGATATTTCATATAATACTGAATATGCATTG
>JAFVWD010000288.1 GCA_017501865.1 Clostridia bacterium
CCTAAAATCATTATTACTGAACCAATAATGAAAACATAAGGGAAAGAAATTGTTTCATTTGCTTTTACTTCAGCTGTTGTTAAGCCGGTAAATACCGCACAAAGTGCAATAGCAATTGTACCTGCAATCATACCAACAGCTGAGCCTAAACCACCCATAAGGTTAATAACTGCATTACCCTCTGAACGAAGTGATGGCGGTGTTAAGTCCGGCATCAATGCAACAACAGGTGCGCGCCACAAAGACATGGAGAATACAAACAAAATAACTGTAATCATTGTAAGTGGAAGTGCCAAATCACCTGTTGTATTAAGTGCAACAAACGGAATAAGTGCAAATAACACTGCAGAAATAGGTGCACAAGACACAATAAACGGACGACGTTTACCTAATTTTGAGTGACAGTTATCTGAAAGCTTACCAAATGTCGGTTGGAATATAACACCGAAAATATTATCGAATGTCATTATTATACCTATAAAGAGAGGTACTAATGTAAATCCACCGCCGAGAGCAACAGTACTCTCACCTTGTGCTGCTGCAAAGTCACCAATCCACGGAATAGCATTTGCAATAGCATTACTCCAATCAGAAATCATTGAACTTTCTGAAAGAATTTTATTAAGAATTTTTGTAATGTATGGGTCATAAATAGCCCATGCAATTGATGTAGCCAGGAAGCCGAAACCGGTTAAAATCGTCTTTTTATAATCAAGCTTTAAACCGTCCTTTGTTTTTTCAGCCATCGGACCTACCTCCATTCATAAATTAATAAAATAATTATAACATATTAAACAATTATTTCCAATTATAAATAATATGAATTTTCATTTTTGGAACTTTACCCAAATAAAGTCTTTTTAATTTGTGCAAATAAACTTAATATCGTTACTTTGCCTGTTTACTTCTGTATGCCTCAGCTTCCCAATTAACAATAAAATCAGTTAATTCTGCTGTCATAGGCTTACCGCCTCCGAAACTTTCTGCATAGCAGGCAATTTTAAGAGCATCATTGAAAAGCATAGAAGCATTCGTACTTCCTTTTTCGGTAACATCAACAGCATATGCACCGCAATCCTTAACAAGAATAATCTTAGGTAAAAATCCGTTTTTATTTTTATATTCTGTTGTTTTTGAAGGAATATCCTCTTCATTTTCTATATAAATCGGATAAGGTTTACAATAAACTATCTGATCCGGATTGAACGGATTATATATTTTTTTCACCGTTTCTTCACTTTGTGCTATTTTCAATGACTCTTCAGATGGCTCGTAAGAAATAACCGCATCATCATTAAACAATTCACCGAAGGTTTCACTTATTTTATTAAATGTGCGCATACTCTTCTCGCCGTCAAATTCACCTGAAGAAAAATCAGGCTCACGGCTTATTTCATTTCTTATTTTGCTTGTTATCAGACTAAGTTTTTCATCAAGCTCTTCAACTGTATTTCCTGCTACAAATACACCGTGATTTTCAAGCAAAATCATATCAGCACTTTTATTAAAGCATTTTTTGTATTTTTCCATTAAATCAAAGCAGATTTTAGAAAGAATATACCCCGGCTTGCAAACATCAACCCAAATTACGCTGTCGCCGAATAATTCTTTTGCTTTTTCTTTACCGTTTTCTGAACAAGTAAGTCCGTTAACAAGTGCCGGATGCAAATGTAAAACAAAGGTATACTCAAAAAGACTGTGCAATGTAGTTTCAACACTTGGTCTTTTGCTCTCCTCTCCCGGCTCCTTTGCATCTGACAAATCTTCTAAAAACAATGCTTCACGTTCTTTGTCATTATCGGGATACTCTTTACTGAAAATTTCTTTAAGCTTTGCTCTGTTCATTTTAACAAAGCCATCTTTCGTAATTGTTGAAAGGCTCGTACCCGAACCCTTAATATACATTACACCGTTTTCTTTTGCAGAGGTGTTACCACCGCCTGCCAAAACAAGTTCTTCGTTGCTTCCGTAAAAATTAGAAAATTTTACAAGCTCATCAATAACCATATTTACACATCCTATCTTTTATTATTTCTTTTTGATTTCATTTTATTATTTTGTTTTGAATTGTTTTTCCTGTTATTTGGTTTTGCACCTTGTCGCGCTTTTTCAACCCTGTCTTTATAAGAGGGCGCAACGAGGCAGTTTTTGCTGTAACCGATTAAATCCTCCCGTTTTGCTTTAATTAATGCTTTTCGCACAAGCTCTGCATTTTTAGGGTCACGACACTGCAGTAAAGCTCTCTGCATTCTTTTTTCTTCAGGTGAACGCGGAACGTAAACCTCATTCAATGTAAACGGATCTAACCCTGTATAAAACATAACTGTTGATGCTGTTCCCGGTGTAGGATAAAAATCCTGTACCTGCTCAGGGTTGTAATTCCATTTTTTTATAAACTCTGACAGTTTTATTGCATCCTGAAGTCTGCTTCCCGGGTGGCTCGACATTAAGTAAGGTACTAAATATTGTTCTTTATTAAAGCTCTTGGTTAATTCAAAATATCTGTTTCTGAATTTTTCATAAACAGAAAACTCCGGTTTGCCCATAAGCTTCAGGACATTCGGTGAACAATGCTCGGGAGCTACCTTAAGCTGACCGCTTACGTGGTCTTTAACGAGTTTTTTGAAAAACGCATTGCCCGACGGAGATTTGTCTGCTAAAAGATAATCGAACCTTATACCTGAGCGAATGAAAACTTTTTTAACTTTAGGAAGCTTTTCTATCTGATAAAGAAGCTCTATATATTCACTGTGATCTGCTTTTAAATTCTTACAAGGTGACGGTGCAAGACATTTTTTGTCTGCACAGACACCGCTTTTAAGTTGTTTTTCACACGCAGGCCCTCTGAAATTTGCCGTAGGACCGCCAACGTCATTTATGTACCCTTTAAAATCGGGTAACTCTGTAAGGAGCTTTGCTTCACTGACTACACTTTCAATACTTCTTGAACGGACACTTCTGCCCTGATGAAATGCCAACGCACAGAAATTACAACCGCCAAAGCAACCCCTGTTATGAGTAAGTGAAAACTTCACCTCTTCAATAGCGGGAACACCGCCCTTATCCTTGTAAGAAAAATGGTAGTCGCGCATATACGGTAAATTATAGACCTCATCAAGCTCCTCACGCGTCAATGGCTCCATTGGCGGATTCTGAACAAGCTTTTTGTCTCCGTAATATTCTACCAATGCTTTACCTGAAACACTGTCCTGATTTTTGTATTGCAAGGCAAATGCTTTTGCATATTCTCTTTTATTATTTTTAACATCCGCAAAATCCCAGGTTCCGCCTATTTCATAGTGAACCTTGTCATCCTTATTACCTACCCAGACAGTACCGCGTACATCGCGGATTTTCTTCACAGGAACACCCTTTTCGAGAAGTTGTGCTATTCTTCTTAATATATTTTCACCCATTCCGTAAGTCAGAATATCTGCTCCGGAATCAATAAGAATGCTTTTCATTACGGTATCGTCCCAATAATCATAATGACCAAACCTTCTCAGCGAAGCCTCAAGTCCGCCTAAAATAACAGGCACATCCGGGTATGCTTCCCTGATTTTTTTACAATAAACAAGAGTTGCTCTGTCAGGGCGAAGTCCCGTTTTGCCGTTGGGAGAATAATAATCATAATTACGTTTTCTTTTTGCTACAGTATAATGAGCAACCATTGAATCTATATTACCCGCTGAAACTAAAAATCCGAGACGAGGCTCACCAAATCTTTTAAAATCATTAACAGAATGAAAGTCGGGTTGTGCTAAAAAAGCCACGTTAAAGCCCATATCCTCAAGCACACGCGTAATAATAGCCGCACCAAAGGAGGGATGATCAACATACGCATCACCGCAGACATAAACAAAATCAGCCTGCTCCCAACCACGTTCATTCATTTCCTTTTTAGTTGTAGGTAAAAACATTTTGCCTTCCATACTTAATTGCCTTTCGCATTTATGTCATTTAAAACATTAAAAATTTCAGAAACATTTTCTATCTGATACTTACATTTTTCTATTTCAGGAAATATCCATGTTCCTGTAGTTTTAACCCACACAGGAACACAACCTGCTCTTCTCGAGCCATCCACATCAAATTTCGGATGATCGCCAACATACATCATTTCGTTGATATCGACACTTAACCTTTGTGCCATATTTTCAAAGATTCTTTTATCAGGCTTATAAATTCCTATATCCCCACTTATAATAACTTCGTCAACCAAATTCTTAAACCCTAATAACTCGAGCTTACCTGTCTGTGTTTCATGGTCACCATTTGTTATAATCCCTGTTTTATAGCCCTTTTCACGAAGAGCATTCAGTATATCTTCAGAAAATTCGTACTTAACAGCAATTTTTCTGAACCACGATAAAAGATATTCCGTATAATCATTAAACTCAGGTGGTGTATTGAATACACCTATATCAATTAAGTGAGTATGTATCTCTTCCCAGCCACGGTGGACAAACTGTCTGTCTGCCCACGAGAGGTTTTCATAAATAAATTCGTCTGTTACACCGTCTGAAATATCAAAATAATCCCTGAAATGCGGAACTATTTTTCTGAGGGTTTCATATCTGTCAAACAGTGTATGATCCAAATCAAAAACTACCGCTTTAATCATATTTATATACCTAATAATTTTTCTGCATTTTTATAAAAAATCTTATTTTCTTCATCTTCGGTCAAGCCCATTGTTTTCAGCATTCCAACATCCCACGAGGGGGCATTCCAGGGTGAATCTGAACCAAAAAGAATTTTGTTTGTTCCTTTTTTCTCAAGTATTCTGAGAGCACGCTCCTTAGGCATTGTACCGTAACCGAATGCTGTATCAAAATAACAGGGGATGTCACAAAGATATTTTAATACATCATCACCCATAGAAAGACTTCCCCAATGAGCGCATACTACAGGTGTTTCTATAAGCTGTACAACTTTTCTTAATCTCTCAGGGGTTGCGTGGTACGGCGGTGCGAAGCCAAAATCCTCTCCCGCGTGAAAAACAAGAATAAATCCAAGCTTTTCGATTTTTTTATATATAGGTACAAGCCTTTCATCATCAACAAAAAACTGCTGATAATCAGGATGAAGCTTAATACCTTTTACTCCCTCACTCTTCAGTCTTTCAAGCTCGCCTTCCCAATCCTCTGAAAAAGGAAACACAGAACCAAACGGAATAAGCTTTTCACTTTCAAGAGAAAGAGCAAAATCATTTACTTTCCGTTGCTGATTTGCATTTGTTGCAATTGAAAGCACGACACTTTTGTCAATACCGTCCTTACTCATTAAGTAAAGCAGAGAGTCTTTTGTTCCGTCAGTCTGCGGTATGAGTCCTCCCGAAACAAAGCTGAGCTTACTGAGTGTGTTTTTTGCTATTTTTTCCGGGAAGCAATGTGTATGAAAATCTATAACCAAATTAAATCACCTTTCTTATGATAATCTAAACAAGAGAAAATTTCAATAATTTTCATTAATTTAGCATAGTTATATATTCTCCTCTTCTTGACAAATTATATTGTGTTTGATAAAATTTATTTTTGTATGGAAGTATTCTAAGGGGTGTGTGTTTTGGAAATCGAAAGAAAAATAGGCTTTAATAACGATATGTACATCGAAAAACAGTCTGAACAAATTAAAAAAAGAATAAATGAATTCGGTGGTAAGCTTTACCTTGAATTCGGCGGTAAGCTCTTTGATGATTTTCATGCTGCCAGAGTTTTACCCGGTTTTAAGCCCGACAGTAAATTACAAATGCTTTTAAAGCTTAAGGACCACGCTGAAATTGTTATTGTTATTTCTGCAAATGATATTGAAAGCAATAAAATAAGACGTGACCTCGGCATAACTTATGACACCGATGTTCTTCGCCTTATGGATGCTTTCACAAGCATAGGTCTTTATGTAGGAAGTGTTGTTATTACGCAATTCAGCGGTCAACCTGCTGCAATAAAATTCAAAGAAAAGCTTGAAGCACTCGGAATCAAATCTTTTGTTCAGTATATTATTGAAGGCTACCCTTATAATGTACAGCACATCGTTAGCGAGCAAGGCTTTGGTAAAAACGATTATATCGAAACATCACGTCCGCTCGTTGTTATAACAGCACCCGGCCCGGGTAGCGGAAAAATGTCCACCTGTCTTTCGCAGCTTTACCACGAAAATGTACGAGGTGTTAAAGCGGGTTACGCAAAATTTGAAACATTCCCTATATGGAACTTACCTCTTAAGCACCCTGTAAATCTGGCATATGAAGCTGCAACCGCAGACCTTAACGATGTTAATATGATTGACCCCTATCACCTTGAAGCATACGGCGAAACAACCGTCAACTACAACAGGGATGTTGAGGTTTTCCCTGTACTTAATGCTATGTTTGAAAAAATCGAAGGTGTCAGCCCTTATAAATCACCTACAGATATGGGTGTTAATATGGTTGGATTCTGCATTGTAGATGATGAGGTTTGTAAAAAAGCTTCTCACGAAGAAATCATAAGGCGTTATTTCTCAACCCTTTGCGACAAAAAGATGGGCCAAAAGAATGACAATGCAATAATTAAAATTGAGAGTCTTATGAATCAGGCAGGTATTTCTGTTGAAAATACACGTCCTATTGTAAAAACCGCTCTTTTGAAAAGTGAAACGACCTCTTCTCAACCGGCTGTTGCTTTAGAGTTACCAAACGGAGATGTCGTAACAGGTAAAACATCTGACCTTTTAGGTGCTTCTTCTGCCGCAATTTTAAATGCTTTAAAAAAGCTTGCGGGTATTGATGATAACGAATTACTCATAAAAAGAGAAATCATAGAGCCAATACAGGATTTAAAAACTGATTTTCTCGGAAACAGAAACCCACGACTTCACACCGATGAGGTTTTGATTGCTCTTTCTATGAGTGCTGTAACGAGCGAAACCGCAAAACGTGCAATTGCCGAGCTTAAAAACCTTTCAGGAAGCGAAGCACACTCTACAGTCATTCTTTCTCAGATTGACTCTGATACATTCAGAAAATTAGGTGTAAATCTTACTTGCGAGCCTCAACATGAAAGCAAAAAGCTTTATCACAAATAATTCAATAAAAACTACTGTAGTATAGCCCACGGTCGCTAAAAACATTTCAGTAAAATTTACGGTGCAGTCTGCTACGACTGCACCGTGTTTTAATATTTTATAACAAAGAAAAAGAAGATGTAAAAAAACGCAGACCGTAAAACCGGATATAACAATGGGTTCTGTAGGTTTAACAAAAGCCTATAGAACCC
>JAFVWD010000289.1 GCA_017501865.1 Clostridia bacterium
GGGTGAGCACTTTGAAATACTTGAACCGGGTGACAGCATTTACTATGACAGCTCAACACCGCACGGAATGATTGCTGTTGACGGTAAGGATTGTACATTTTATGCTATTGTTCTTAATCCTACAGGCGAGCCTATACCTGAGCTTGAATATGCAAAAGCCAAGGCGAAGGCTAAAGCGCTTGACAGTAAAAAGGCAATCGTAAATGATACTAAGGACCGTATTTATCACAAATATATTGATATTGAGAAAAATGAAAACGGTACACCAACGAAAATTTCATTCAAAAATACAGAAAATTTCAACTTTGCTTTCGATTTGGTAGATGCGTTGGCGGATAAAGACCCTACAAAGCTTGCTATGCTTCATATTGATAAGAACAAGGTTGAAAGACGTTTTACTTTTAAGGATATAAAAAAAGCATCTGCACAGGCTGCAAACTATTTTGCTTCTTTAGGTATTAAAAAGGGCGACAGGGTTATGCTCGTTTTAAAACGTCATTATCAGTTCTGGTTTGCAATGATTGGTCTTAATAAATTAGGTGCCGTTGCAATTCCTGCGCCAAATCAGCTGCAGGAGCACGATTTTGAGTACAGATTCCAGTCTGCCGGAATTAAAGCAATTGTTTGCACCGGTGACGGTGACACCGCTCATCAGGTAGATTTAGCGGCAAAAACATCACCATCATTAGAAATTAAAATAATGGTTAACGGTGAAAGAGAAGGCTGGCATAATTACGATGAAGAAAGCGCACGCTTCAGCTCTCATTATGAAAGAACTGCCGATGCCCCGTGCGGTGACGATTTAATGCTTATGTTCTTCACATCAGGAACATCGGGTTACCCGAAAACAGCAATGCATAGTCATAAATATCCTCTGGGTCATTTCCATACTGCAAAATTCTGGCATAATGTTGACCCCGACGGACTTCATTTTACTATTTCAGATACAGGCTGGGCAAAGTCAATGTGGGGTAAGCTTTACGGTCAGTGGCTTTGTGAAGCACCAACATTTGTTTATGACTTCGACCGTTTTGATGCGGCAGATATTTTACCGATGTTCGCAAAGCACAAAATCACAACCTTCTGTGCACCGCCGACAATGCTTCGTATGATGGTTAAGCAGGATATTTCAAAATATGATTTTTCATCTGTTAAGCATATGACTACAGCAGGTGAAGCGCTTAATCCTGAGGTTTACAGACAATTTGAATCTGCGACAGGTCTTCAGATATTAGAGGGCTTTGGTCAGACTGAGAGTACGATGATTATCGGTAATATGACAGGTGCATCGCATAAAATAGGTTCTATGGGCAAGCCTGCTCCTATTTACGATGTAAGTCTTGTCGATTCTGACGGAAATCCTGTTAATGTCGGTGAGAACGGTGAAATTGTTATTAACGTTAAAGACGGCGCACCTTGCGGTCTCTTTAAGGGTTATTATAAGGATGAAGAAAAAACGAACGAGGTATGGCACGATGGGTTCTACCATACAGGTGACGTTGCGTGGAAGGACGAAGATGGTTTCTATTGGTATGTCGGAAGAGTTGATGATGTTATTAAATCATCCGGTTACAGAATAGGACCTTTCGAAATAGAAAGTGTTATTATGGAGCTTCCATACGTTCTTGAATGCGGTGTTTCGGCAGCACCTGACGAGGTAAGAGGTCAGGTTGTCAAAGCAAGCATTGTTCTTGTTCCGGGTACCGAGGGTACAGAGGAGCTCAAGAAAGAGATTCAGCAATATGTAAAAGAAAAAACTGCACCTTACAAATATCCGAGAATTGTTGTGTTCCGTGATGAGCTTCCGAAAACAACAAGTGGTAAGATTATAAGAAATAAGCTTTGAGGTGTTTGTTTTGGAAAATAAACGAGTTACACTTTTTGCAGGGCATTACGGAAGCGGTAAAACAAATATTGCTGTAAATTATGCTCTTGCTCTTAAAGAAAAATTTGAAAAGGTTGTTATAACCGATCTTGATATTGTTAATCCGTACTTCAGGACTTGTGACAGTATTGAAGAATTGACGAAGGCAGGTATAAAGCTTATCTCATCAGAATTTGCTAATTCAAATGTGGATTTGCCGGCACTTCCTCAGGAGGTTTATTCAATACTTGACGACAAAAGCTCGGTAGCAATACTTGATATAGGTGGCGATGACAGAGGTGCTTACGCACTTGGTCGCTACGAAGCTTCTATAAAAGAAGAGAATAATTATGAAATGCTGTTTGTATTCAATAAGTACAGGCCCCTGACTCCTGATGCATCTTCTGCGTTGGAGGTTATGCGTGAGATTGAAACAGCAGGTAAAATTAAATTTACTGCTATTGTAAATAACTCTAATTTAGGTGCTTTAACTACAAAGGATGATGTTCTGTCTTCTGTAGAAGATGCCGTGGAGTTATCACGCATTTCAGGTCTTCCTGTGAAAATGACAACAGTAAATGAAGGTTTGTTTAATGTTCTCAATGGTGAAATAGATAATATTTTTCCGTTGAAATTGCAAAAAAAGATAGTATAATAGAGATTAAACTCTAAAAAACGGAGGCGTTTATTATGGCAAAGGTTACTTTCGCGGACAATGTTTGCAAAGGCTGCGGTCTCTGCGTTGGCGCTTGTCCTAAAAAAATTGTAGCACTTGATACGTCAAGACTTAATGCAAAGGGACATCACCCTGCACACGTTACAGATGAAAGCTTATGCGTAGGCTGTGCATTCTGTGCAACAATGTGCCCTGATTGTGTTATTACAGTAGAAAGATAAGAGGTGGAAAAAATGGGTGAAAAAGTTTTGATGAAAGGTAACGAAGCTATTGCTGAGGCTGCTATAAGAGCAGGCTGTTTGCATTACTTCGGCTATCCTATTACACCACAAACAGAAATTGCAGCTTATATGGCAAAACGTATGCCTAAGGTTGGCGGTGTATTTTTACAGGCAGAAAGTGAAATTGCTGCTATCAATATGGTTTTGGGTGTTGCAGCAGCAGGTAAAAGGGTTATGACATCTTCTTCAAGTCCCGGAGTTTCACTTAAAAGTGAAGGTATGTCATACATTTCGGGTAGTGACGTTCCTGCTTTAGTTGTTAACGTACAGAGAGGCGGCCCCGGTCTCGGCGGTATTCAGCCTTCACAGTCAGACTACTTCCAGGCAGTAAAGGGCGGTAGCCACGGTGACTATAAGAGAATTGTTTTAGCACCTGCATCTGTTCAGGAAATGGCTTCTCTTACAACAAAGGCATTTGATTTAGCAGATAAATACAGTATTCTTACAATGATTTTGGCAGATGGTACAATGGGTCAGATGATGGAGCCTGTTGAACTCGAAACCTCTGAACCTGTAAAATATGAAAAGCCATGGGCAACAACAGGTACAAAAATGCAAAGAAAGCATAACATTGTAAACTCTCTTTACTTAAAGCCTGAAGAATTGGAAAAGAAAAACTTTGAGCGTTTTGCAAAATATAAAACAATCGAAGAAAATGAAGTTATGTATGAAGAATATCTTATGGATGATGCAGAAATATGCGTAGTTTCATTTGGTATCACTTCAAGAGTTGCAAAAAATGCTATTGTAGAAGCAAGAGCGAAAGGTATTAAGGTTGGTATGATAAGACCAATTACACTCTGGCCGTTCCCGACAGCAGTATTAAATAAAGCAGCAGACAAATGCAAAGCATTTATTTCTGTTGAAATGAATATGGGCCAGATGATTGAAGATGTTCGTCTTGCAACAGAATGTAAAAAACCGGTTCATCTTTGCTGTCGTGTTGGTGGTATGATTCCATCCCCTGAAGAGGTTCTTGCAAAGATAGAAGAAGTAAATGAAGGAGGAGAAAGATAATGGTAGTATTTGAAAAACCAAAATCACTTACTGATGCACCA
>JAFVWD010000290.1 GCA_017501865.1 Clostridia bacterium
GAGTCTATCTTTTGAAGATTATGAAGTTATAAAAGTTATATATAACAAAGATAAAACCAAAAGATTTATACTTTTGAAAAGTTCAAATGGATTTTACAAATATACATATGAAGAAATATATGTTTATGATGCAGGTGAATGGAATTTGTGTTGCAACATCCCTGATTCCTACCCGGCAACTTGGATAACCAAAGACAGGAAATTCGGATATTCGTTTTTCGGTACAGAACAAGAAGCATACACATCTATGAAACAAGAGTCTGAATATTTGCGATATTTTGAATAAAACTACTTTCTTGCTCAATCAATCAGATAACATTATGCAATTGATTTTAACAAGTAAAATAGTTACCCTAAAATACAACAAAACACTCTGCCTATAACAAAGAAATCCGTTTAACAGACATTTCTGCTAAACGGATTTTATCATTTTTATGTTTTACTCTATATATTCGTGCTTAGTTGGTTCGTAATCACCATTATCGTATTTGCTGTATTTTTCGGTCTTATTATCTTGTGCTTCTTCTGCAGAATATTCAACGGGTTCGGTGCAGATAGCATCACACAAGATAGTTTCCAAATCTTCATATTCAGAGTATTCGCCAAGACTTGCAAGGACGAAAGAGTTACGTACATAGCCTGCATTAGCAGATATAAGCTCCTGGTCAAAGTAATAGCCATAGTGCTCAACAAAGAATGTGATTAACATTACAACTGTTCTTGTATTACCTTCTCTGAAAGGATGAACCTGCCATATAGCAGGAAACAATCGTGCAACATTTTTGGCAAATTGGTCTTTAGATAGCTTATCCCAATCAACTGCGTTGATGTTTTTCCAAGCAGTTTCTAAATCCTTTTCAATATCTTCATTGTTGGAGTACCAAACACTTTTACCTGCAAGGATTTTTTCTCTTTTTTGAATATTGATTTTTCTGTACTGCCCTGCCCATTCATACACATCGCCAAACAGTTCCTTGTGAATATAACAAATGCCGTTGGATGAAAAATCAGAAAATCCATTTTCATACAACAACATCATATTAGCTCTGGAAAGCTCTGCTTCGGCAACATCTAATTCTTCTTCCTCTTTAATACCAAGAAGATTTTTCAGAACCTTGCTATTTTCAATTAAATATAAATCATTCATAATTATACCTTTTTATGAGCAGCGATAAGTGCCGCCTTCATCTGCAAACCGGTAATTTCACCCTTTGCCCATTTATCTGATAACTCGCGTGCATAATCGGAAACAGGAGCACCTTCAATTTTATTAAGGGCATCAGCAACTTTAATTGCATTCATTCTTTTTTGATATTGCTTTGGTGACATTTCATCGCCTCCCTTTTGTATTATTTTATCATAAAACCTAATGAATTACAACACTGATTATTTAAAAATAAAGTCATCCTTAACTACAACCATAGGTCGCGTGTTCGAGTCACGTTTCCGGCTCCAAAAAATCTCGTTCTTCAGAACGAGATTTTTTACTTCTTCCTATTCACTTTTCACTAAAAGCTTTCATATAACACCAATCACAGAACCGTCCGCTGATTGTTCATAAATGACACTTGCAAATATTTTGTAAAACTGCTAAAATAAAGGCAGTGAACAAATTACTTACGGAGGTAATTTTATGAAAAAAATGGGAACTACACTACAATCTGTAATTGGCTTCACAAGCATTTTTGTGTGGTGGTGCGTTGGGGCTCTTTGTTACGAGTACACTTTTGTGAATTTTAACTTTGACGCTAATCGTATTTTTCATATTTTACCTACGGTTTCTTTAATTGTTATTTTCGTTTTACCCTCGATTTTTTCATTTATAGCTAAAAGAAAAGGCTTGAATGCATTGTACTACTCTGCACTTGTAGGTGTCGGATTACCTACACTTGCATATTGGGGTTCACATATCTTTTCAGATGACGGAAATATTCTTTCGTGGATATATTATTTCTCCTTAGGTCTTCTGCTTTACCCTTTCCACCGGCTTGCTTGCTATACTTTTGATGGTGTGGGGCTCCTTTACCCCGACCGCTGTGCGCCATTTCTTGTAGTGGGTGTAATTTTATCCTTTGTAATATTCAAAAAAGTAAAAAAAGAAAAAACAAAAGCAATAACAGAAGTTGCTCAAGATAACACCCTTACAGATGTTTCTGATTCTTAAGCTAAAATATAAATTTCATTACAAGCCCCATAAACCGCTCACTTGTTGAGCGGTTTTAGTTTTAATACATCAAAATGTGCCTCACTCGGATTCATAAAATCCGAATGAGGCACTCTCTTTTTAATAAATTATTTTTTAAACTGTTGTTTCATTCTTTGTTCTTTAGAAAGAATCTTTTTTCTCAGACGAATGCTTTCAGGAGTAATTTCCACCAGCTCGTCATCGCCTATAAACTCCATAGATTGTTCAAGGCTTAAAACTGTGTGTGGTACTAAACGAAGAGCATCATCACTACCTGAAGCACGGGTATTTGTCATTTGCTTTTTCTTGCAAACATTGCAGACAATATCCTCATTTTTAGCACATTCACCAACAATCATACCCTCGTAAACAGGTACACCCGGACCAATGAAAAGACGACCACGGTCTTGTGTATTAAAAAGTCCGTAACCTGTACTCTCACCGGTTTCGTGAACAACAATAGAACCACGCTCACGCATTTGAATATCGCCCTTATACGGCTCATAACCCAAGAAGAGGTTGTTCATAATACCGTTACCGTTTGTGTCGGTCATAAATTCTGAGCGGTAGCCTATAAGTCCGCGTGCGGGTATTTTAAACTCAATATGAGTTGAACCGCCGTCACGAACATCCATATTTTCAAGTTCACCTTTTCTTGAACCTATTTTTTCCATAACTGCTCCGACATAGCTTTCAGGAACCTCAACAATGAGTAATTCCATAGGCTCCAAAAGATTTCCGTCGGAATCATTTTTGTAAATAACCTGAGGACGTGAAACCTGGAATTCATAGCCCTGACGGCGCATAGTTTCAATAAGAATTGAAAGATGAAGCTCTCCTCTACCTGAAACCTTAAAAGAATCAGTTGTTTCTGTTTCTTCAACTCTCATACTTACGTTTGTTTCAACTTCTTTATAAAGTCTTGCACGAATGTTTCTTGAGGTAACAAATTTACCCTCTTTACCTGCAAATGGGCTGTCATTAACCATAAAGTTCATAGAAATAGTCGGTTCATCAATTTTTACAAACGGAAGCGGGTCAATATGCTCTACGTCACAAGCTGTTTCACCTATATTAAGCTCTGCTATACCCGAAACCGCAATAAGGTCACCCATTTTTGCGCTTTCGACCTCGACTCTTTTAAGACCGTCAAATTGATAAAGCTTAACTATTTTTACATTCTGATGCGAACCATCCTGCTTACATACTGTAACTGTCTGCCCTGCTTTTACACTACCTCTCTCTACTCTGCCGACACCGATTCTGCCAAGGTAATCGTCATAGTCAAGACTTGAGAAGAGTATTTGTAAAGGACCGTCAACATCACCTGCAGGCGGTTCAATGTGCTCTAATATTGCATCTAAAAGCGGACGCATATCACCCTCTCTTGCATTCATATCAAGCGAGGAATAACCGTCTCTGCCTGAAGCAAAAACTACAGGGAATTCTATTTGCTCTTCGTTAGCACCTAAGTCGATAAATAAATCTAAAACCTCGTCAATAACCTCCTCAGGTCTTGCACCGGGACGGTCAATTTTATTAATAACAACAATAGCCTTTTTACCTAAAGCAAGTGCCTTTTTAAGAACGAAACGTGTTTGTGGCATACAGCCTTCGAAAGCATCTACAAGGAGCAACACGCCGTCAACCATCATCATTATGCGCTCAACCTCACCACCGAAATCAGCATGGCCGGGAGTGTCCACTATATTAATTTTTACATCCTTATAATGAATACCTGTATTCTTAGAAAGAATTGTAATACCTCTTTCTTTTTCAAGGTCGTTTGAGTCCATAACTCTTTCATCAACCTGCTCATTTGAACGGAAAATACCGCTCTGGTGTAAAAGCTGATCGACAAGTGTTGTTTTACCATGGTCAACGTGAGCAATTATAGCGACGTTTCTTACATCTTCTCTGTTTTTCAAAATCTTTCACCTTTCAAATCAAAGTAAATTCACATTTTTTTCAGCGCATTTTTTAATCATATCATCGGACCAGAGCGAAGCCTGAACCTCACCTATATGTAACTTACCGAGTAAGAGCATACATACTCTTGACTGACCTATACCGCCGCCTATGGTAAGCGGAAGTGTTCCGTCGAGTATCTGCTTATGATACTGAAACTCTCTGCGTTCATTTTTATTTGCTTCCTTAAGCTGAGCATCGAGTGAGCTTGCATCTACTCTGATACCCATTGAAGAAATCTCAATAACATCCTCAAGAACTTCACTGTAAACGAGAATATCACCGTTTAAAGACCAATCATCATAATCAGGAGCTCTTCCGTCGTGCGGTTTTCCACTTTTTAATTTGCCGCCTATCTGCATAAGAAATACAATTTTCTTTTCTTTTGTAATTGCTTTTTCTCTTTCCTTAGCAGTTAAATCGGGGTACATATCCTCAAGCTCTGAAGTAGTTATAAAATAAACATCTCTTGTTATATCTGTCTCAACCTGAGGGAATTTTGCTTTTACTGCTTCAAGTGTATCTACAAGTGCATTCACTATATTTCTGACAGTATTCTTAAGATAATCAATGTTTCTGTCCTCACGATTTATAACCTTCTCCCAATCCCACTGATCAACATAAATTGAGTGAAGATTATCCATATCCTCATCGCGACGAATAGCATTCATATCAGTATAAAATCCCTCGCCTGCTGAAAACCCGTACTTTTTAAGTGCGATTCTTTTCCACTTGGCAAGTGAATGAACTATAACAACATCACCCACTTCGGGCATTTCTTTAACATCAAAAGAAACTGCTCGCTCTACACCGTTCAGGTCATCATTTATACCGCTGTTTCTTGTAACAAAAAGCGGTGCTGAAATTCTCTCAAGATTAAGTCTGAGTGCTAAATTATCTTCAAAAGTATCTCTGACAACCTTTATTGCTTTCTGTGTATCTCTCATAGATAAGTTTGATTTATAATCATCTTTTAAAACGAGCATATTTACGCCTCCATAAGGTGAATTAATATATAATAATATAATAAAGCAAAGTATTGCAAAAAATTTACTCTGAATATTAAAATACCCTTGAATTATACCACTACCGAGAACTAATATCAAGATTTTTTCGCTTATATTTAATAGAAAATAACCAAAAAGAGTTGAAAACTATTAGACATTTTGCTAAAATTTCTTTGGTGATTAATATGAAATTTAAAAATGTACTACTTGCAAGCGATTTTGATGGAACACTGAAAAACGATGAAGGCAAAATAACAGACGATGTTATTGATAAAATTAAATACTTCATAAGCGAAGGCGGACTTTTTACCGTGTGCACGGGAAGGATTTACCAGGGCTTCCACTTATATAACAATGAATATATTAATACAGCAGTTCTTTTAGGAAATGGCGCTATGGCATACGATTATGAGAAAGAAAGAGATTTATTTGATGATGCAATAGCCGAGGAGGGCATACTCCCCTTTGAAGCTGTTTTAAAAAATTTTCCA
>JAFVWD010000291.1 GCA_017501865.1 Clostridia bacterium
ATTTGGTGTAAGCAAACGTTTGTAAGGATACGGACATTCATAAACACCGAAAGGTATATCAGGTAAAGCATCAGCAACTTTAATCATATTACTGAACAAAACCTCGTCACTTTCATTTTCTTCAGCAAATCTGTTTGAAATGAAAACATAAGCATCGATACCTGTTTCAATAAAAGCTTTTGCTTCTTTAATTTGTGTTTCCAAATCATCAGCAACATGTCCGGAAGCAACAATTGACATTCCTTCAGGCTTATTCTTCATAATAAATTTTAAAATTTCAAGACGCTCTTCAAAAGATAAAAAGAAAATTTCACTACTCTGGCAAATTGCAAAAATACCATCAACACCACGATATTCATACCAACTTAAAAGCTGACGAATACCCTCAAAATCTACTTTGTTATCTTCCGTAAATGGAGTTAACATTGTTGGATAAACTCCGTTATTAATTGTTTTCATAAAACAAATCCCCTTTTATTTTTTTCGTGAATCTATGTAATCCTGAAGAATTATATCTGCTGCGACAGCATCAACAACAGATTTTCTTTTTTTGGAACGTATATTATTTTCATTAAGAATTTTATGTGCTGAAACAGTAGTAAGTCTCTCATCCCAGAAATTAACAGGAACCTCTGTTAATCCCGAGATTTTTTCACCTAAATTTTTACATGCATCTGCACGAAAACCTGAAGTTCCGTCCATATTTTTAGGCAAACCAATTACTATCTCTTCAGCTTTTTTTTCGAGTGATATGTCAACAATTTTTTGTGCTAAAGCATCAATATTCCATTCATTAATGACACAAACCGGTGACGCAAGCATCTCTAACTTATCACAAACAGCAATACCTGTGCGTCTGTCACCGTAATCAACAGATAAAATAATCATAATTTACTCCAAAAAGCCGAAAAGAGATAAATCACTTTTCGGCTTTATAAAATTTACTGTAACGGTACTTCTGTCTGCTCAGGTGGTAAAGTTACCATATCAACAACCGTAGTATCGGAAGGTACTGTAGTCGTTGGTGGAGCCGTTGTCGGAGGCACCGTTGTTGGCGGAACTGTTGTTGACGGTCTAAGAGTTGTCAACGGATTAGTAGTTTTCGCCGGTTTTGTAGTTTTCGGTGGTTTCTTTGCAGTTGATGGTTCTGTAGTTGTAGAAAGCTGAGCAGTTGTAGCTGCATCCGGTATTTCTGAACCAATTGCATGAATCATAGCACAGTTTCTGCAAGTTGCAGGAATCTTTGAAGTCCTGTAATAACCTGTTGCAGTACTTGCACATTTTGCAGATGCAATATCACCAGAAGCCGTACAATACCTTCTTGAAACAACACCATCTGAACTTGGGAATGACTTTGGTTCAAGATCCTCATGGATTGCCCTCATAACCTCACGGTAAATTTTACCCGCAGGGTTACCCGAAGTATTAGTAATCTTTTTAGGTTGGTCATAACCGTACCATACAGCCGCAACATAATATGGTGTACCACCAACATACCAACGGTCTTTATCGTCAGAAGTTGTACCTGTTTTTGAGAAGTTTTCAAAACCGTTTACACCATAACCTGAACCTGTACCGGATGAAGAAACGGTTTTTAACAAGTGCTTCATAACACCTGCAGTACTTTCACTTATAACCTGTTCACCTTTTGAATCGCCTGCGCTGAGGAGTTCCTCTGAACCATCATTATTAGTAACAGAATAGTAGCAGTATGGTTCAAAATAGTAACCATTGTTACCGAACATCTGATATGCTGCAGTCATTTCAAGCGTTGTAACACCATTACTAGTACCACCAACGCAAATTGATGAATAGTTTCCATCGTAGTTCGGGTCGTCCTCATCAGTAATAAGAGTACTTATTTTCAAGTCATCTACGAGGAAGTCAAAGCAAGGTTCAATACCAAGTCTTTTAACAAGCTGAGCAGGAACTGTATTATAAGAAACCTGAAGAGCATACTGAACAGTAACAAATGAATTTGCAGATCCGTATGAACCACCATAGTTTACAGGCCATCTTGAAGAACCGACTCTTATACCATAGTTCTGAACCTTAGTTGACCATGTAGCAATGTTATTTTCAATAACAGGTGTATAAACAGAAAGCGGTTTTATGGAAGAACCCGGCTGACGTGGTGAATCCCATGCGCGGTTAAGTCCTCTGAAGGTGTCTTTAATTCCGGCACCACCGACCATTGCTACAACCCTACCACTATAGTCCATAATTGTCATAGCTGACTGAACAGCAGGATTTTCTTTTGTATCGCTTTCCTCAGGGAATGTAATTCTGTTTTCATACACATACTCAGCAGCTGCCTGAGCATTAAAATCAATTGCAGTGTAAATACGAAGACCGCCAAAGAAAACCTTTCTCCAAGCCTCGTTATAAGTTAAGTCATATTCCTCCTGAAGATCGGCAATAACTTTATCTATTACATATTCAACGTAATAGGAAGCAACACCTGATTCATTAGAGGCTGTGTACTTAACATCGTCTTCGGTATATTCAGGCTCGCTTTCATCATCTTCTTTAACCTGACTACCTTTGTAATCTTCGCTGTTAGTAAATACCAGCTTATATTTCTCTGCCTTCTTATATTCCTTTTCAGACAAGGTACCGTTTTCATACATAATGTAAAGACAGTCCTGCTGACGCTCGGTATGAGCATCGAGTTCAGTAAAAGGATCGTAATCAGCCGGTGCTTTAGTAATAACTGCAATACTTGCACATTCAGCAACATTCAAATCCTCTACATCCTTACCAAAATACTCTTCGGCAGCGGTCTTAATACCGTAACATCCGTTACCAAGATAAATTGTATTAAGGTAAGCTTCCATAATTGTTTTCTTAGAGTAATGTCTTTCGAGGTTTAATGCATTTAAAATCTCATAAAACTTACGTGAAATATCACGATTGTTCTCACCTGTAAGATTCTTGATTAACTGTTGTGTTATTGTAGAACCACCATGCTTAAATTTATTCTTGATAACACCAAAAATAGTTCTTACCCAGTCAACACCATTATGCTCGTTAAATCGCTTATCTTCAAGATCTCTGAAAGCATTAATCATATCTTCCGGGATATCTTCATAATCTATCCAAACTCTGTTCTGCGCACCATGAAGACGTAACAACTCAACAGGTTCATTATTTTCATCGTAACCGTAAATAATGCTTGTTTGTTGCTGATTTGCCCTATATTCTTCTAAATCAATAACCAAAGGGCCTTCTACATACTCCTTAGCGTAATTCAGAACATAAATACAAGCAACCGACGCGCAGACAATCATAATAGAAAAAAGAATTCCTACAGTAGCCCAGAATCTTCTGAATCCCGGCCTCATACGCTTACGCGGCTTCTTTTTTCTGTTAGCAGCATTAACATTTCTGTTGAAGCCATTGTTTTTATTTTTTGCCATTGATAGGATTACCTCCTCTTAGAAAAGAAAAATTGAATAAAATATAATATAAAGTTAAAACTAAAAGAAAAACAAAG
>JAFVWD010000292.1 GCA_017501865.1 Clostridia bacterium
CATATGTAGACAAAACGGTAAAGCAAGGTGTAACCTATAAATATACGGTTAGAGCAATAAATGGAAACAACGCTAGTTCATATACATCGAGTAGCAGTGTGATTTTTAAGAATACTGTTGAGCAGACCGTTTATCGAACACCAACAGGAAAAAGATATCATTTAGATGCGGAATGTGGTGGAAAAAATAGTTATGCTGTGTCACTTAAAACGGCAAAGAATGCAGGGTTAACCCCCTGTCAAAAATGTGCTAAGTAAGAAAAAATAATTGCGAAATCTGCGGTCGGCAATTTATAATTGAATAATAACATAAAAAACAACCTGTCATTTTTAAATGACAGGTTGTTAAATTTGTTATAAAAGTTAGACTTTTAAGCAGTCAGATTAAAATTCATCATCGTCTTCATCTTCTTCCTCAGGTGGGAGAGGTGTGATTTCAACTTTGATTTTCTCAATTCTGCGTTCCTCTACCTTGAGAACTGTGAATTTGACATTTTCAAATTCAACCTCATTCATTTCGCCGTCCTTTGGTAAGAACTGAAGCTGATCTATAATGAAGCCTGCAAGGGTTTCATAGTCTCCCTCAGGGAGCTCTTTGCCTATAAGCTCTTCAATTTCTTCTATATCAATGGTGCCGTCAACAGTGAAGGTATTATCATCAATTTTTGAGATTTCTTCGTCCTCCTGGTCGTATTCATCCTGAATATTACCCATAATGGCTTCTACTAAATCTTCAAGTGTAAGAATTCCGGCAGTTCCGCCATATTCGTCAACGACAATTGCCATCTGAATTTTCTTTGCGCTCATTTCGGTGAATAACTCACCGCATGATTTGGTTTCGGGAATAAAATATGCTTCTCGCGCCAATTTCTTTAAATTTGATTTCGACGGTAAAGATTTTCCGACATATTTAAGTAAATCCTTTACATAAATAATGCCTATTACGTTGTCAATTTCACCCTCATAAACAGGGATTCTTGAGTAACCGTTTTCAATTGCGAGAGAAACGAAATCTTCTATGTTAGTGTCTTCAACATCAACTGCTGTAACATCGGTGCGGTGAGTCATAATATCACCTGCGTTAAGGTCGTCAAATTCAAAGATGTTATTAATCATTTCCTTCTGAACATCTTCAATAACGCCCTTTTCCTGGCCAACATCAACCATCATTCTTATTTCTTCTTCTGTAACAACCTCTTCAGAAGCATTCGGGTCGAAGCCTAAAAGCTTTACAATTCCGTTTGTTGAAAGTGAAAGAACCTTAACAAACGGTGATGTTATTTTCGAAATGGTTCTTAAAATACCCACAACCTTAAAGGATACCTTTTCGGGAATCTGCATACCGATTCTTTTTGGTGCCAGCTCACCAAAAACAAGTGTGAAGTAAGATATCATAATAGTAATAAGTACAACGGCAATAGGTGAAACAATTGCCTCGCTTATGTTTGTTGAGTTTGTTATTACTGTTGTAAGCATTTCTGCAAGTGTTGTAGCTGCAGAAGCAGATGCAAGAAAGCCTGCGAGTGTTACACCAATTTGTATTGTTGAGAGAAATTTACTCGGGTTTTTTGTAAGCTTTAAAACTTGCTTTGCTTTTTTGTTGCCTTCTTCGGCTTGCTTTTCTAACTTTGCATCGTTAAGTGAAATAACTGCAATTTCGCTCATTGCAAAAAAGGCGTTTACCAAAATAAGAACAATTAAAAGAGGTATTTGCCATGCGAGAGATTTTACATTTGGGCTTATTGCGAGTGTGTTGAGAACAGGCTCAACTGAAAGTGAAAAAATACAAGGTCCGGCGTCATCCATTATTGGATTTGCTCCTTTCAAAAATAAAATATAATACACCATATTAAAAAATATGATTTTAACATTATATATAATAATACAGTATTTGTCAATAAGAATTCGCCTTCAGGAGTTATTTATGACATAATGAATATATATTTTTCTTGTTTCGGTAAATTTTCCACTTTTTTTGTAGATTTTTTAACGATTTGATGTTTACAATTTTACTTTTTAGTGTTAAAATATTTCTTGTGTTTAAATAATTATTTCACAGGAGGAAAAATCCAATGGCACGTAAAATGAAAACCATGGACGGTAACAATGCGGCTGCATACGTTTCTTATGCATTCACAGAAGTTGCCGGCATCTACCCAATTACCCCTTCAAGCCCAATGGCTGACTATGTTGACCAGTGGTCTGCACAGGGACAGAAAAATATTTTCGGAACAACTGTAAAAGTTGCTGAAATGCAGTCCGAAGCAGGTGCTGCAGGTACAGTTCACGGCTCTTTAGCAGCAGGTGCACTCACAACTACCTACACAGCTTCTCAGGGACTTCTTCTTATGATTCCTAACATGTACAAAATTGCAGGTGAACTTCTTCCTTCAGTTTTCCATGTTTCAGCTCGTTGTGTTGCTTCACACGCACTTAATATTTTCGGCGATCACTCAGACGTTTATGCTTGTCGTCAGACAGGTTTCGCTATGCTCGCAGAAACAAATACACAAGAAGTTATGGACCTCGGTGCTGTTGCTCACCTTGCAACAATCAAGAGCAGAGTTCCTTTCATTAACTTCTTTGACGGTTTCCGTACTTCTCACGAAATTCAGAAAATTGAAATCTGGGACTATGAAGACCTTAAAGAAATGTGCGATATGGATGCTGTTGATGCATTCCGTCAAAGAGCACTTAACCCTGAACACCCTGTAATGCGCGGCTCTCACGAAAACGGCGACATCTTCTTCCAACACAGAGAAGCATGTAATAAATATTACGATGAGGTTCCTGCTATTGTTGAAGAATATATGGGCAAGGTTAACGCAAAGCTCGGCACAAATTACCAGCTCTTCAACTACTACGGTGCTGAAGATGCTGACAGAGTAATTGTTGCTATGGGTTCATTCTGCGACGTTGCTGAAGAAGTAATTGACTATCTTTTAGCAAAAGGCGAAAAGGTTGGTCTTCTTAAAGTAAGACTTTACAGACCTTTCGCAGCAGACAAATTCTGTGCAGCTCTTCCTGCAACAGTTAAGAAAATTGCTGTTCTTGACAGAACTAAAGAGCCGGGTTCTATTGGTGAACCACTTTACCTTGATGTTGTTGCTGCTCTTGAAGCATGCGGCAAAACAGGCCTTACAGTAACAGGCGGTCGTTACGGTCTTGGTTCTAAAGACACACCACCTGCATCAGTATTTGCAGTTTATGATGAGCTTGCAAAGGCTGAACCAAAGAAACACTTTACACTTGGTATTAACGATGACGTTACTTACCTTTCACTTGAAGAAAAAGAAGCTCCTGCAACTGCAGCTGAAGGCACAATTGAATGTAAATTCTGGGGTCTCGGCGGTGACGGTACTGTTGGTGCTAACAAAGACTCAATTAAAATCATCGGTGACCATACTGACAAATATGTACAAGCATATTTCCAATATGACTCAAAGAAAACAGGTGGCGTTACAATTTCTCACCTTCGTTTCGGCGACAAACCGATTAAGAGCCCTTACTATGTAAATAAAGCAGACTTTGTTGCTTGCCACACACCTGCTTACATTGAAAAAGGCTATAAAATTGTTAACGACGTTAAACCGGGCGGTGTATTCCTTATTAACTGCCAATGGGATGACGCAGAGCTTGCAGAAAAACTCAATGCAGAAACAAAGCAATACATTGCAAAGAACAATGTTCAGCTTTACACAGTTAATGCTATTGACTTAGCTGCTGAAATCGGTCTTGGTAAGAGAACAAATACAATTCTTCAGGCTTCATTCTTCGCTCTTGCTAATGTTCTTCCTAAAGAAGATGCAATCGGCTATATGAAAAATGCTGCTATGAAGTTCCTCAAAAAGGGTCAGGATATTGTTGATATGAACCATAAGGCTATTGATGCAGGCTTTGGTGCATTCAAGAAGTACGATGTTCCTGCTGACTGGGCTAACGCAACTGATAATGTAGTTGCTGAAAAGGCAGAAGGTCCTGCAAAGCTTGTTAAGATGGTTGACAACATTATGAAACCTGTTGGTTCAATGAATGGTGACTCTCTTCCTGTTTCAGTATTTATGGACCATGCTGACGGTACTTTCGAACAGGGTGCTGCTGCTTATGAAAAACGCGGTGTTGCTGTTATGGTTCCTGAGTGGGATGCAACAACTTGTGCAAAATGTAACAAGTGCTCATTTGTATGTCCTCACGCAACAATCCGTCCGTTCGCTCTTGATGCTGACGAAGTAGCTGCTGCTCCTGAGGTTCTTAAGAAATCTCCGAAACCGGTTGTTAAGACAGATTACACATACACACTTGCTATTTCTCCTATGGATTGTATGGGTTGCGGTGTTTGTGTTGGTGTTTGTCCTACAAACTCACTTAAAATGGTATCTCGTGAGAGCCAGGATGCTCAACAAGCTGCATTTGATTACTGCGTAGCTAATGTTACAGAAAAAGAAGGTGTAGCATCTTCTGCTAACCTTATTTCAAGCCAGTACAAGAAGCCTCTTCTTGAGTTCTCAGGTTCTTGCGCAGGCTGTGCTGAAACATCTTATGCACGTCTTATAACTCAACTCTTCGGTGACAGAATGTATATTTCTAACGCAACAGGCTGTTCTTCAATCTGGGGTGGTCCTGCTGCAACATCACCATACACAGTAAATGCTAAGGGTCAGGGTCCTGCATGGGCTAACTCACTCTTTGAAGATAATGCTGAACACGGCTTCGGTATGTTCTTAGGACAAAATGCTATCCGTAACAGCCTTATTGCAAAGGTTGAAAACATTCTTACAGCTGAACAAGCTTCTGCTGACCTTAAAGCAAAAGCACAAGCTTACCTTGATACAGTTAACGACGGCGAAGCTAACGGCGCTGCTGCTGAAGCTTTGGTTGCTGCACTTGAAGGTATTGATTGTGAAAACTGTAAATCTATCGTTGCTAATAAAGAATATCTTGCTAAGAAATCAGTATGGATCTTCGGTGGTGACGGTTGGGCATACGACATCGGCTTCGGCGGTGTTGACCACGTTCTTGCTTCCGGTGAAGATGTAAACATCATGGTATTTGATACAGAGGTTTACTCAAACACAGGCGGTCAGGCATCAAAGGCTTCTAACATCGGTCAGGTTGCACAGTTCGCTGCTGCAGGTAAATCTGTTGCTAAGAAGAGCCTTGCTGAAATCGCTATGAGCTACGGCTATGTTTACGTTGCTCAGATTGCTATGGGTGCTGATCAGAATCAGACTCTTAAAGCAATTAAAGAAGCTGAAAGCTATAATGGTCCATCTCTTATTATTGCTTACGCTCCTTGCGAAATGCACTCAATTAAGGGTGGTATGGTTAACTGCCAGGCTGAAATGAAGAAGGCTGTTGACTGCGGTTACTGGAATATGTTC